>PWEO01000117.1 GCA_003553525.1 Clostridiaceae bacterium | reverse complement strand
TATACCTTTATGAGCCTGCCCCCGGTAATTGTAGGATTGTTTGTCTTCCTACTGATTGCTAGGCGGGGTCCCTTAGGCGGATTCGGTCTTCTTTTTACCGCAACCGCCATGATCATTGCCCAAATCCTGCTGGTGACCCCGATTATTACGGGAATTGTTTACAACGGAACCCTGGAGAAGGGCCGGGATATTAAAGATCTGGGAAAAACCTTGGGAGCCTCCCGGTCTCAGCTATTGTTTCTGTTGATTCGGGAACTGCGTATAGAAATCTTTGCCGGGATCATCTCAGGATACGGCCGGGCCATCTCGGAAGTGGGTGCGGTGATGATCGTCGGAGGAAACATCCAGGGCCATACCCGGGTAATGACCACGGCCATAGCCATGCTTCGAAGCATGGGCGACTATGAAATGGCCATTGCCCTGGGACTGGTGCTGTTGGCTTTGTCCTTTATCATTAATTTCGCCCTGTACCATTTTCAGCAAAAGGCTTAGTCCCTCAACCGAAATAAACCTTAAAAATATTAATGAAAGCAGGAACCCTTATGGAACTGGAAATTCAAAACCTTACCCGTACATACGAAGACAAGGTCGCCTTGGATATCAGTGACCTTTCGATTCCCTCGGGGTCTTTCATCGGAATCATCGGGCCCAACGGGGCGGGTAAAAGCACCTTTGTTAAACTGCTGGCGGGAATTGATCCCCTCAGTCAGGGACGGGTGTTGTATAACCGAAAAAAACTTCACAGAAAAAGTGAAGTGTATCAAAAGATGACCCTGATTTTTCAAAAGCCCTACCTGTTTCGAACTTCGGTCTTTGATAATATTGCCTACCCCTTAAAAATCCGGGGAGAAAAGCCGGAAGTGATCAACGAGAAGGTGGAAAAGCTTTTAGTGGATTTGGGTCTTGAATCAATACGGAACCAACTGGGGAAAACCCTGTCGGGGGGGGAAGCCCAAAAGGTGGCATTGGCCCGGGCCCTGGTGTTTGAGCCGGAACTGCTGCTCCTGGACGAGCCCACCGCAAACATCGACCCCCAGTCCATTATGGTAATGGAGCGGGTCCTTCGGGATTTTCATCAGAAGAACCGCCCCACGATTATTATGGTGACCCATAACATCCAACAGGCCAAGCGTCTTTCCAAGGAAGTGTTATTCATCGATGAAGGCAAACTCATTGAGCGGGGCCCCACGGCAAAGGTATTGGAACACCCGAAAGAGGGTCGCACGAAAAACTTTATCCAATGGGCCGGTATTTAGTTTCAACTTGAAAAAAAAGAGAGTGTATCAGCAGGTTAATCCCACTGGTACACTCTTTTTATTTTCATTACTCTTTTACTTCTCTGTGTTTTGCTACTAATTCCATTAACTAACCTATCGGATTTCCTGCAGTCTTTCGGGGATATTGGTTAAGCTTTTTTTCTGGGCCAACCCCTCAATTACCAAAGCTACCTCTTCCCAGTTTTTCACCCGGATCATGTTGGGTATTAAGGGCTCCTGGTTATAGCTGCAGTCCATCAACAGCACTTTAATGCCCTCTGCCGCCAGTTCCACTGCGTTTTCGTAGCGGTCCTCGATGAATACGTCGCACCCCAGTTCTTTGGCTTTTTCCACTTTGAAATGGCTCCCCAAGGTGTACAGTTTTTCCTTTGGCAGTTGATGCTTGTCAAACCAATGATGGGTAAGTTTGTAAAGACTTTCATCCCTGGCGGTAATATAGTAGGCGTCATGCTCCTGAAAGATTTTATGAAGTTTTTCCCTTGCCCCTTCCCGGACACCGGCCTTCATATGAATTTCCTCTTTACAGTCCTCGTAAAACTTCATATACTCTTCCTTTTTCAAACCTAACACTTCGCCGATTTCATAAATCGTGATCTCTTCCGGTTTTACCTCTGTGCCGAAATACTGATTGGCAAGGTCCAGCCAGTAAAACGGGTCGGTAATGGTTCCGTCAATATCAATGCCGATGGTCAGTCGTTTCATGAGAATCCCCCCTGTTTAGCGGTTTTAAACCGCCCCTGTTAAAATCTAAACGAAGGATTTTATCCTTCCATTTGAATAGATTTGAATTCCCATTATAAGTCATATCCCGGTTTTTGTCAATTTGAAACTTGATAATACAAGGCTTCTATAAAAATTTCATTATCCTTTCTCCTCTGGAATTTTTCGCCTCTCTAGGTTATACTGAAAAAAGGCGTTGCGGGGCTGATATGATAACATATACGTTATACACCTCAGTATCCCTGCTAAATATATTCAGAGGAGGACTATGATGAAACTGAAAAAAATCGTATCCATAGACAATACCCGCCTGGTGCCCGAAGCCCGGGAGCAGCTGAAGTCCTTGGCAGAGGAAGTCATCTTTTACGAGGACTATCCCACCGCTAAGGAAGAGATTGAAAGACGCATGAAGGATGCGGAGGTGGTGCTGGTTTCCTGGAACACCAAAATTCACCGGGAGGCGATTTTAGGGGCGAAAAACTTAAAGTACATCGGCATGTGCTGCTCCTTATATGACGAGGCCAGTGCCAATGTGGATATTAAGGCCGCCCGGGAGCGTTCCGTCCCGGTACTCGGGGTGAAGGACTACGGCGACGAGGGGGTCATCGAGTTTATCATCAGTGAACTGGTCAGCCTCTTACACGGTTTTCACGAGCACCAATGGCGGGATTTTCCCACGGAGCTTACGGGTCAAAAACTGGGGATTATCGGCATGGGGACCCTGGGTAAAATGCTTACCGTAACCGCAAAGCACTTTAATATGGAAGTGTATTACTACAGCCGTTCCAGAAAACCGGAGGCCGAGGCGCTAGGGGCTAACTACCTTCCCAAGGAAGAACTGCTTCGAACCGTGGATATGGTCTCCACCCATCTTCCAAGAAATACCGTGGTCCTTTCCCCTGAGGATTTCAAGACCTTCGGCGACGGAAAAATCCTGATTAATACTTCCCTGGGCAAAACCTATAATTTGGAAGCTTTTCGAAAGTGGATTGAAAACCGGGATAATTATGCTATTTTTGACGTGAGCGGATTGGAAGGAATCCTGGAGGAAATGAAATCCTATGAAAACGTGATTACCTCCAATACCGTAGCAGGCTTTACCACCCAGGCCAAAGGCCGGCTTTCAAAGAAAGTGCTGGAAAATCTTTTCAAAGTGTTTCCTGATTTGCCACAGGAATAATACCTGTAAAAAAAACAAAAGAAAAAACACCCTGTAGGCTACCGTTAAACGGCTGCCATGGGTGTTTTCTTTTGTCCTTCGGATTATTTCTTCGATGATTTATTCTGTGTCTTTTTCGACTCCTGCTGTTTTTGTATTTTTTTATTGTCCCGAAGTCCCTGCACCGGCTTTTTCTCATCCTCGGGCTCCCCGAACTTTCTTTTCAGCTCCCCTTCAATAATGATGCTGGGAATAAAGACGAATACTACTCCCAGGATAAAGTGAAAGAGGTTTAAGTCCCTTCCTGATAAAGGATTTATAAAATAGCTGATCGCAACGATGATAAATAGAATGGCGCCGAACTTTTTCCAAAGAGGTCCCCGTCTTCGATTGGCATAATCCCAGGCTTCTTCCGATTGCTTGGAGCGCCGGGTTCGATGGCCGAAAATCACGGCTCCTTTTTTCACCGGATTTTTGGTGAAATAGGCACCGAAAATAATCAGCAGTATCGGTATAACAAAATCAAAAATGATCTGTGCCTCATCCATATAAAAACCTCCTAAATTTATAACGGAATTTCTCAGTACTTCTTGATTGTATCACAGGATACCGGGATAAGCTATATTTCAATTAATGCTCTGCGGCCTTTTGTATGACCACGTTTTCCCCTTCCACAATCTCGATGGGGTTCGGCTTTCCCCATAGATATCCTTGAATTTCATCACAGCCGATTTCCTGTAAAATCTTTAATTGACAGGTTTCCTCCACACCCTCCGCAATGGTTTTCAGTCCCATGCCCTTCGCCATCATGGTAATGGCTTGAATAATCAGCCGGGAGTTTTCATCCTCGGTAATATGATCGATCAGTTCCTTGGCAATTTTTAAGCGGTCAATATGGTATCGTTTAATATAGCTGAGGGAGGAATAACCGGTGCCGAAGTCGTCAATGGAGGCGCTGATCCCCAATTCCGCAAGGCCGACAAAAATCTCTTCCATAGAGAAACTGCTGTGGATCGTAGCCCCTTCTGTAATTTCAATGTCCACCCAGTAAGGATGGACTCTTTTCTCCCGCAGTTTTTCCCCGATCCAGGGAAGAAAATCCACGTTTTGAATTTGCACCGGGGATACGTTAATCCCCATCTTTAAATTGGTATCGTGCTTTTCATTGAAGATTTTAATCTCCTCTAAAGCCCGCTCCATTACCCATTCTCCAATGGAGATAATTTGCCCCGTCTCTTCCGCAATGGGGATAAATTCCTTGGGAGATATATTTCCCGCCTCCGGTTGCTCCCACCGAAGCAGAGCTTCCAAACCGATCATCTTATGATCCTCAATTCGGTATTGGGGCTGAAACACCAGATGAAACTCCCGGTCATAATCCGCTTTTTTAAGCATCATTTCCACATCATGCTTCTTTTCCATATCCCGCTGCAACTCATGATTAAAAAACAAATATCCCTTACTGCGATGGTGATTTTTCGCCTCATACATGGTCATATCTCCGTATTTCATTAAATCTTCCCGATTCAAAGCATCCAGAGGATAACGGGCAATGCCGATGCTGATTCCCACGTAAAAGGTATAGGGAGGGATCTCAATGGGCTTTTGCACTTCTTCGATAATTTCCTTTGCAATCGCTTCTAAGACCTCTTTTGAATAGCCCTTCGGCAAAACCACCGCAAATTCATCCCCGCCGATTCGAAAAAGCCCGCCCTCTTCTTCGCATCCCGTAAGGAGTTGCCGGCTGATATGCTTTAACACCCGGTCTCCAATTTCATGGCCGTGGGCATCGTTAATAAACTTGAATCGATCCAGATCCATATAAAACAGCGCAAAGGGTTGATTCATTTCCTCCGTCAACCGATCCATATAATCCACAAAGCTCCTTCGATTTCGAAGCCCCGTGAGCTTATCCCGGTAGGAGAAATCCTCTAAAATATCCTTCGCCCGCTGCAGTTCCCGGGTTTTCTTTTCAATTTGTTTCTCTAAAGTCAGGTTTTGTTCCTGTTCCTTATATAGAAGGTACTCATTTTTGATAGAGAGTTGAATGTATGAAGAAAAAAGTTTGTGAAACAGCAAAAGAATTGCCAGCATCACCAAGGTATGTAAATCGATTGCCTGGATATACCATAAAATCAGCAGCCCGACCATAAAGAATTTAAACTGTGTGATTCGTCCGTAGTTCTCGGGAAAATCATAAATCTCCCATGCTTCCTCTTGTTTTTCGGTTTTATCATAGATTGCCCCGAGACTAAAGGCCAACAGAGGTAATAGGTATAAAACATCCACCAGACTGTTGGGGAGGTAACTGTCATTGATGAAAAGATAGGTATAATAAAAATTGCTGCCCACAAAGAACAATACCCCTGTTAAGATCCAGAGATTCCCGGGATTACGCCGTTTATTACGAGTGGAAATATGAAGAATGATCATCCCTGTCAAAATACATATATCGGCTAAGTGATAAATCCCCAGGGTTATCACCCGACCGGTCTCTAATGTGGAAAACTCGGTTATATGCCCCATAAAGTTCCAGAGAATGGACAGCGCCACGGCGGAGACCACCAATACATCCAGCATCAGCTGATAACGATTCCATTTTCCCACATTGGAGTAATAAAAAAAACTGACCGTGATTACAAGAAATACACTCGGTATCATATAGAACACATTTACCATCACCGAAGCCAGCGGCTCCACCCCTAGTATATGGTCGGAAAGCAGCCACAGGGTATCTGCAATTCCCCAGGTTACTGCAAAGAAAAACAGCCACAGATACACACTGTCCTTTCGTTTATTCTGTCCTTGATAAATGATATAGGCCGCAGCAAAGGCGAAAATCGGGCCGATTATATTACTGATCAACTGCCGGTCTGTGGCAGAAGCAAAAACGTACATTAAAAATACAAACAGCAAAACCCCTATGGGAAATCCCCTTTGATACATTCTGCTTTTCTCTTGATCGATTGTTTCATAAGCTCTTGCTTCATAACCGGCTGCTTCATCACCGGTTACTTCTGCACCCGGAGTGTTACCGGAATCTATTGTGTGGTTCATGATGTCACCTCGTTTTCTTTAATACGTTCTAAGGTAATTATCGCTGAAACTTATTTATTGCCTAATCATCTGCAGCTTTGCTTTTAAAGCATTTTTTCCATGATCGTAATATCCACCCATTTACCGTCAATTTTCCCCTGGTTTTTATAGGTTCCAACCAAGGTAAATCCCGCTTTTTGATAGAGTTTTTTGCTGGATTCATTCTGATCCGGTGTACTCAGGACCAGTTTATAAAAGCCCTGTTCCTTTGCGGTTTTTTCCAGTTCCCTGAGAAGGGCTCTTCCGATACCCTGCCCCCGGTAGCTCCGTTTAATGTATATGGAGAAGTCCGCGACACCGTCATAGCAGTGTCTTGGATTAAAAACATTTAAGGTGGCAAAGCCCAATAACAACCCCTCATCGTTTTTAGCCACTAAGGTTTTATAACGGGAGCTTTTCCCAAGAAGCCAGGCTTCCACCTGTTCCACGGTTTTCAATTCCTGTTCCAGCGTGGCCTCCCGATCTTCAATTCCTTCATTATAAATGGCGGTGATCCGCTTTAAATCCTCCCCAGTAAGTTCTTCAATTATTAGATTCATACTATACCTCATTTCTTATTTTATCATTCTGTATTTTATCATTCTAATCATTATATGCTTTCTTTCGATATTTTTCCAGTATTAAGATTGAATTATGGGTAAAAAGACCTAAAAAAAACTTGGACATCTGAAAGATCTCAGACGTCCAAGTCGGTTTTACAGTATTTTCTACTCCCACTCCACCGTAGCCGGGGGCTTGGAGGTAATATCATAAACAATCCGGTTAACATCCTCCACTTCATTAACAATTCGTCGGGACATGGTGTCCAGCACCTCATGGGGAATTTTTGCCCAGTCGGCGGTCATGGCGTCGGAGCTGGTAATGGCCCGAATGCCGACGGTATGGGCATAGGTCCGCTCATCTCCCATAACCCCCACACTTTGGATCCCGGGAAGTACGGCGAAGTACTGCCAGATATCCCGATCCAACCCTGCTTTCTTAATCTCTTCCCGAACAATATGGTCCGCTTCCCGTACAATGTGCAGTTTTTCATCGGTAATTTCTCCAAGAACGCGAACCGCAAGGCCCGGTCCCGGAAAAGGTTGTCTCCAAACGATTTCATCGGGAAGACCCAGTTCCGCCCCTACGTTTCGTACCTCGTCCTTAAACAGATATTTAAAAGGTTCAATCAGTCCGAAGGTCATGTCCTTGGGAAGTCCCCCCACATTGTGATGGGATTTAATGGTGGAGGCGGTGTCCGTTCCGCTTTCGATGATGTCGGGATACAGGGTTCCCTGTACTAAGTAATCAATCTCTCCGATTTTTTTCGCTTCCTCCTGGAATAAATAAATAAATTCATTTCCGATAATCTTACGTTTTTTTTCGGGATCGGAAACCCCTTTAAGCTTATTAAGGAATCGATCCTTGGCGTTTACCCGGATAAAATTCATTTTAAACTGATCCTTAAAGATTTTTTCCACCCAGTCCCCTTCATCCTTTCGAAGAAGGCCGTGATCTACAAATACACAGGTTAAATCGTCGCCGATGGCCTTGTGCACCAGGGCCGCCGCAACGGAGGAGTCCACCCCGCCGGATAAGGCGCAAAGGACTTTTCTCCCTGCAGCCTTTTTACGGATTCGGAGGACTTCTTCTTCGATGTAGTTTTCCGTAGTCCAGGTTCCCTTGGCATCGGCTGCTTCATAGAGGAAATTTCGAATCATTTCTTTTCCCATTTCCGAATGCTCCACTTCCGGGTGGAACTGCAGGGCGTACAGCTTTTTCTCCTGGTCTTCCATAGCGGCCACGGGACAACTTTCCGTGGAGGCGGTAACGGTAAAGCTCTCCGGTGCCCGTTCAATGAAGTCCGTATGACTCATCCAACAGTTCACATTTTCGGGAATTCCTTTAAAGATCGGGGAACCCGCCTTCATTTTAAGCGCCGCTTTTCCGTATTCCCGCTTCGCGGATTTGCTTACCTTTCCTCCGAAGTGGTGGGCCATTAGCTGTCCGCCGTAGCAGATACCGAGAATCGGAATATCAAGGTCAAAAATTGCAGGATTGCACATCGGGGCTCCTTCGGCGTATACGTTGCTGGGCCCTCCGGTTAAAATAATACCCGTGGCCTCTTTTTCCCGAATTTCTTCAATGGACAGATGAAACGGTACTACCTCACAGTACACGTTTTGCTCCCGTACCCGCCTTGCAATTAATTGATTGTATTGACCGCCAAAATCCAAAATTAATATTTTTTCCTTTTCCAAAGTCTTCATCCTCTCTATTGATAAATTCTTTATATGCTCAATCTTTATATTTTATTGTATCATTTTTTCCCTTAGGGTTTTAAGTCTTTTCTTTTTTATTGGTTTTTCCCT
>PWEO01000118.1 GCA_003553525.1 Clostridiaceae bacterium | reverse complement strand
ATGTGGGGATAAATTCGAATGGGCTGTATGCAAAAGATTTCCAGGGTCCAGTAACCGGAAAATCCCACATCTCCGAAGCCTGCAGTAACATGGACAAAAAGGCCCAACCTTCCGATGGAGGATCTGCCCTCCAGCATGGGGACGGCATTTAAGGTTCGGGTGTATTCTACGGTTCTTCCTAAGTACAACCGGTTAGGAGCTAAAACAAGCCCCTCTTCGGGGATTACTATTTTCTCGAACTTATTTTCTTTTTTCATATCCAACACGTCATCGGTATACATTAAAAGCTCATTGTGCAGTTTCAGATTGTAGCTGTTGGGATTCAGCTGGTTTTTTTCAAAGGGTTCAATAAATAGATCCTTTCCCATACGTTTTTGTATTTCTTTTCCTGATAAAATCATTGTACAACCTCCCGGAGTCCTTGTATTTGGTGTGTTTTTTTATAAAAAAGCACCCTTTCGGATGCTTGTAGGTATTTCTTGCAAAGGAATATTTTGGTGCTTTGTTGCGAAATTTTACCTTGAGGGAAAAACCAACACGGGGTTTTTCGATTGTCTTGCGATGGCGTCCACGGTACTTCCGATTAACAACCCTTCAATGGCCCCGGTACCCCGTGTGCTTATGGCAATAAGAGTGGCGTCCCGCTCTTCGGCTACCTCCATAATATTTCTGGAGGCGGTGCCCTCTCTTACATGACTTTCCACGGTATAGCCGAGATTAATAAACTCTTCCTCCATAATTTCCAGTCTTTCCTTCCACTCTTTTCTCTTGTTCTCCAGCTCCTGCTGACTTTCACTTTTTTCGATGGCGGAGACCAGAATAACCCCTTGGATCCCTTGAACCTCTTTAATTTTTTCGATCATATCGATGGAGGATTCGGAAAAATCCACGGGAATTAAAACCCTGGAAAACTTCTGCTCACAGTAAGGCTCTATTTTTCCCTCTTCCAGCTCTAAGTATTTTTCGATTAACAACGGAGTTTCCGTCATTCTGAGAACATCAAAGGTTGTGGTTCCCAGGAACCGGCTTTTAACATATCCTTTCCCGTGGGATCCCAATAAAACCAGGGATGCCTCTTCCTCCTCGGCTACACGGCTGATTTCCTGGCTGGGAATGCCGGAGGTGATTTTTATGCTTGATTTAAGTCCCATTCCTTCCAGCTTCTGCTGCAGCTTCTCCAGTCTTTCCTCGTTCCTTTTTTGCAAAGCGGAATCCAGTGCCGAAGGAGACAGGACATCAATCACATAAAGCACCACCACTTCTTTAAGCCCGGACTTATGCAGTTCCGGTATGCAGTTGATCAGTTTCTTTGACGGAGGCGAAAAATCCGTACACAGCAATACTTTTTCCAATAACATATTCTCACTACTCCTTTCCCTCAACCCAACGCCGACAATCTTTCAATATCTTTTGTTTATATGTTACTGTTATTCATACCCCGTTTTCCATATATTATTTTTTATTTTGTTAATCTTTCTTCACTTTTTTGTGCCCCTGAAACTCCTCTTTCAAGATCCCCATGTAATGAAAATTCCTGCAAAAAATCCCCAGGGCGCTGCCCTAAGGATTTTTGATTGGATTTATTCATCGCCCTCCCAGGTTTTAATCTGCCAGGTACCTCTACGTCTTTCATCTCCGCCGCCGAAGATGCTGGTTACAAAACCGTTTTCATCGGTTTCAAGCCCCAGGGCCTGAATACCCCCGTAAAATATACTGGAGGTATTGGTACGGACGGACCACCCTTTTTGTCGCAGTTGATTTAACACCTCATTGTCCAAGGCTTCTTCCACATAGATGGCATCGCCCTCAAAGTAAAACCGCGGTCGCATAATGGCTTCCTGCAGGTCAATAGGCTCTCCGGCGTCATCTCTGCCGAAATTAAACTGCATTACGGTTTGGAAAACATGGGTCGGAATTCGTCTGCCTCCGGGACTTCCCAATCCTAAGACCGCCCGTCCGTTTTCTTCCAGTATTAAGGGGGATACGAAGGTTCGCGGCCGTTTACCCGGCTCAAAAATATTCGGGGAGTCGGGATCATCGCTAAAGTTTCTGGACTGATTATTCATAAAAAACCCTGCCACTTCAATACCGGCTCCGAATAGCTCTCCTAAGGTATTGGTAACGGAGATCATCCGACCATTGGGATCGATTACAACAAAATGGGTGGTATGGCGGGAATCCATTCTTTCTGCAGGGGAATCAAACAGCGACTTAATTTCCTCCATACTCGGTTCAGTTCCCGGGTCCATTCGCACCTTTTTCAGTAACTCCTCCGTATATTCCGGGGAAGTTAATTGATCCTGGTCCACCTCTTCAAAACTGGGATCTCCGATGGTATCCAGTCGATCTTCATAGGTTACCCGAATAATTTCATTCATTAAGTGGATATAGTCTCCCTGGAGGGATTCGTGACCCAAAAGGTCCCCCAGAAAGTAGCCTTCCTCCAGATCCGCATCCGGATAATAGGTGCTTAAATCCAATTGACCGGCCATTTGCAGGGCCTGGATGGTTACAATGGAAGAGGTGGGATTCGCGGCGCCGTACACCCGCTGCTCTCGCCAGCGCTCATTCGCTTCATCGAAAAATCGGAATTCTCCCTTGGAGGGCTCTCCCACATTGACTTCATAGGCCAGTAAATCCTCCCGGGTCATGCCGGTTCGACTACGAATCGCATCGGCAATTTCCCCTTCGTAAAAGACCTTGGCGCCCTCCTGTTGAACCTTTTGAAGGGAATCCGCCAGCTCCGGTTTGATCATTAATTCTCCGATTCTTATGGGATGACCGTCGGGGTATAACCTTCCTTGTATCGGTCCTTCCTTTACATACCGGGCCCCATTAATGGTTTGAATATGATACATTTCCGTTACACGAAACCCCTCTTTTGCAATCTTGATGGAGGGGGCGAGAAGTTCTTCCCAGGATAGGGTTCCATGGTCCTGATGCAGGGTTTCCATGCCCATTACCATCCCGGGCACCGCCATGCCCCGCTCCGGTCCCGACCAGGAGGAGCGGGCACTTAAGGGAGAGATCTCCCGGTAGTCATAGCTGTAAACCCCTTCCTCGGGGTCATGAAGTACCAGGGCCCCGCCGCCGCCCATGCCGGACCCGTAGGGCTCTACAACATTTAACACAAAGGAAATCGCTATGGCGGCGTCCACAGCAGTACCGCCGGCTTCCATAATTTCCATACCCACTTCCGCAGCTATGGGATGCATGGCACTTACGCCGTAAAAATCAATGGAATAATCCTTTTCTGCCTCTTGCCTTTCCCTGCGTCTTTCCAATTCCACCTGCAGGGCTTCCCGCTCTTCGGGGCTCAGGCCGTCCTCGGTTCTTAGGGTGGAGACCTGATTCCTTCGAAACTCCCGGGAAACCTCTTCCTGATTTGCAGCCTCAAGGTAGGTCCAGCTGAGCAGGGAGATAAAAACAATTCCCGACAGAATATAAGTAGCCTTTAAATATTTCCGGTAATTAATCATGGAGGAACCCTCCCTTAAGCACATTGGTTTTTTCCAGATCAATCACAAGCCTTCCGCCTTCCACTTGGTAAATCTCAGAGTCCAGATCTTTACTGAGCATCCTGAAAATCCGTCGGTCCCGGTAGGGCTTTAACAGTCCTCCGGTCTCTCTCGGGGTGGCATTTTCAATCCACAGGGGAACAAAGGATAACTTTTTCGATCCGTCTTTTAGAATGTCCAGCTGGGCAATGGTGGATTCCTTCGTGGTGGTCCACCCCTGGTCAAATACAAAATTTCCGAGACTGTACATCACCAGGGCTTCATGGTCCCGGTCCTCATTTAAGGGGTCTCTTCCCTGAACAATACTGGCGGACTGCAGTACATGGGGATGATGGCCGATTACAATATCCGCTCCGTGATCCGCCATAAACTGGGCATCCACCTGCTGGTCTTCATTGTATCGAACCTGGTACTCGTCCCCCCAGTGAATATGGACAATAACCATATCCGCTCCGCCGCCGCCCTGGGCTTCAGGGGTTTTGGCATGAATCAGACGATTTGCCAGAATATCCATATTCGGGCTGGTAAATACCCCCCCCACGTTTTCGCTGGCATCAAAGCCCCGGACGTAGGAGTCCGTAACCCCGATGATGGCCCCTCGAAAATCCTCTCCGATATCAAAGTAGGAGATTCTGGAGGAATCCATCAGACCGTCATTGGTCTGCCGGGTGGAAAGGTCCAGGCCGTGGCCGATGCCGAGAATCTCCACCCCTCGATTCTCAAAGTGTTCCAGGGTTTCATAAAGGGATAAATCCCCGTAGTCCAGGGAATGATTATTGGCCAGGGACACGGAGTCAAAATGGGCCCCTTCCAAGGCGTCAATAGCCCAGGGCAGTGCATGGAGATGGATGTCCTTATGACGCAGGGCAGCATCCTCCATTTGCTCTTCTATTTCCGGGTTCTCGGCATCCACAATGGGGGATTCCAGATTCCCCGTGACGTAATCCGATTCTTCAAAATAGGGACGGACATACTCAAATACATAATCAATGTGGAAATTATTCATCAGGGCATGCTCTTCCACATGTCGACCCAGCATCATATCTCCCACCATACTGATGCGGTACTGC
The DNA here is from genome assembly GCA_003553525.1 of Clostridiaceae bacterium. Classification (GTDB taxonomy): domain Bacteria; phylum Bacillota; class Clostridia; order Peptostreptococcales; family T1SED10-28; genus Isachenkonia. Next base: position 4,045 of record PWEO01000118.1, on the reverse strand, counting down.
ACATCCTCTCCCCGGGTGCCTTCCGGTGCACTGGAGGTAAACAGCCAGTGATGGCTTAAAAAGGGAATGGCAAGAAAGATCAGTAACACCGCTGCATGGAGGGGAGCCCTCTTTTGATGCCATTGGTGACTGACCCTTTGTTTTTCCTGTTTGGTTAAATGCTTAGACATAACAAACTCCTTTCAGCTCTTTTACAGCAACTGATATACCGTGAGAAACCCGAAAGTAACTGCGGATAATAAAAAAGTAGAGGCAAAAGTAGGCAGTACCCCTTGTTTTGCAATGGTATTGGCAATAAGTCCCGGAACAATGACACCGATCCCCCGAAGCTCCAGGACGATAAAGGGGGTGAGGGCGAGAAAATCAAACCCCAGTTTCAATAAGATTCCCACCGTGAGCATGGCTGCAAATTTTCGGCGGCCGTATAAAACCGTGATCCGTTCCAACCCCTGTGTAACAATTAAATAAGTACATAAACTGATGACTCCCACAACCAATACAAAGTACACCTGATCAAATACCAGCGCTAAATAACCGGGAACCACAAGCCCCGAGGGAACGATTCCGGTTTTTTCCGCGTATATTAATGAAAGAACTACTCCTAGAACAATAGCGATATATAAGTCAGTTCCGAACATGGGCGGTTACACTCCTTTTAGTTCTATTATCTTCTGAATATTTTTGTTTCCGGTCTTTTATCTGATAGTCCTTGATTTCCCGCGGCTTATCCCCGGCGCTAAGCTCTTCCATGCCGTGTACGATTTCCTCGCCGCCCCCGTGAATATTCCCGATCCCGTAAATCATGGTGTTCCCGGGAATTTCATTGAGATAATTTATGAGCTCTTCCGGTTTCTTGTTCTCAAAACTGATCAATTCCTCTGCGGGGATTTTTCCCTGTTCATAGGCCTCAACAATCGGACGCACGGTTTTGCCCGTAACAATCAGCTGATTTACAGCAAGGTCCGGGAGCACCTCGTTGGCAAACTGTATGGTTCGGTCCACCCGGTCATCCCGGCAGTTCATGATGATGATTTTCCGTTGAAGACTTGGGTATTCTTCCAGAATTCGATCCCAGATATTTTTCGTAGAGGTTGCATCATTGGCTGCAAAACCGTTAAAAAAGTAACTCGGCTCCGCTTTGCTGCCGAAACTCTTGACGATTAAGGCCCCGGGATCCACCGGTGCATAGACCATTCCCTTTAAGGCCGTACTTCGGTCGATTCCCCATAGATCCGCTAAAACATAGCCGATGGCCACGTTTTCCGGAAACATCATCTGAGAGAAGCGGTCCAAATCCTTTTGTGCCACTTCATCTGGATCTGCAATCAGGACTTTGGAATTGTTCTTCTTTGCTTTATTTCGAAAAAATTCTTCATAGGGATTCGGCGACATAATCACGTATCCGTTACGGGGAATGGTTTCACTGAAGGCTTCCGCCACTTGATCCAGAGTGGGGCCCATAACATCCAAATGGTCCTCGATAATATTGGTGATTACCGTAATGTTTGACTGTACAAACCTTTTTTGAAAGGTTGACTGATACTCAGGATTTACCGCCATACACTCGGTGACCAAAGCATCCACCTTTTTTTTGGCTACTTCCTTTGCCACCCATTTCTGTTCGGAAATATTGGGTCCCTGCAGGCTTCGAATAATTTCAACTTCCTCTTTTTCGTCCCAGTAAAAAAGTCGGGGCATGGTACCGGTTGTCTTTCCTGCTACTTTATATTGACCTTCCCTTAATATGCCCATTAACAATCGAGTTACGGTGGACTTTCCCCGTATTCCGTTTACCAGAATTCGTTTCGGAATTTTTTTTATGCTTCGCTGCAATCGAAATCGCTCTATCACACCCAGAAGTATAATAAAGGCGACAAAGATGCTGATATAGGCTAATTCGTTCATTAAAGTGCCTCCTCAAAGGATTTGCTGAATTTTCATATAAAACACCTTTCAGTGTTTTAACCTCTTTATTATATCACTTTTTGCAAAATCCTAAAGTCTTTTCTGTAAAAACCCTGGTTTTCGTTGTAATATTCTGCTTTATTTATTTATACCTTAACCATACTGAAAAAAACGATCTCTCTTCAAAATAACAATGCCTTGACAAATTTCTGTTTTTCAAATATTCTACTATTGTAGCCAATGTGCACCTGTAGCTCAGCTGGATAGAGCAACGGTTTCCTAAACCGCAGGCCGGAGGTTCAAGTCCTCTCAGGTGCGCCATTAAAATATTTTCTCTATGAAAGGATCAACTATGAAACCCAACAAACACTTTTGCACCTGTGAAGATTTAAGCTGCAAACTACATCCCGGCAATCATAAAGAGGGCTGCGACCCCTGCATTCAAAAAAATCTTAAGGCGGGGGAGATTCCCAGCTGCTTTTTCAGATCTGTAGATCCGGATATTTCCCATATTAAAGAGTTCAAGGCCAAGGATTTTGTTGATCATTTTTTAAAGCATCCGAAGGACTGATGAATAATTGAGGCCGGGGGTATTATTACACAGGTCAGGGCACTATACAGGTCAGAGCTGTTATACGGCCTCCGGTTTTACCCGATCGGGTATGATGCCTCTTTTGTCGATATGTCGGAACATGAAGTAATAGTAAATGGCGGAGGTGGCATAAAGACCCCCGGCAAGATAAAAAATCAAATCGTATCCGTAATTATCAATTATAATTCCGCTGAGCCGTCCGCAAACCGTCCAGCCCAGTTGAAAAACCATTTGGTTTAAGCTGTTGGTGATGCCCTTCAGATTTTCCGGCACCTCCTCCAGCATAATGGCGGAGGTAATGGGATTGCTGGCATTCATAATGGCTTGGCGAATCAGAAATGCAAAAATCGCCAGGGAAAGAATACGGGTATCCCCGAGCACCAACATAAAGGGCACCGACAGGATCTGAAGATAAAACACGGTTTTTACCCTGCCGAAGCGGCGGCTTAAGGCCGGCCCCAGTAAAATTGCGATCACGGTACTGGCCTGTCCTAAGGACATAATAAATCCGATGGTGGATGTGGGCAGTTGAAACTGGTTTTCAAAATACAGGTTCGAGAAGGGCACGAAAAGTCCGGCGCCGAAACCTACTAAGGCATTGGCGAAAATAAACTTTAAAATGATGCTGCTGTTTTTGATGTTCTTCAGGCTCTTTAAGAGATTTTCCTTGCCCTTTTCAATCACCTTTTCCGGTTCTTTAATTTTAAACAAAGGAATTAATGCCAATAAGCTGAGCAGGGTGGACACAATTAAGGTTGTCCGCTGAGCACCGGCTACATCCATGTGTAAAATTCCCTGTAACAGGTCCGGTGTAACCCCGCCCATAATATTTCCCAGCATGGAGGAAAAAATCATCAAGGCGAAGTTTATGCTGAATACTTTCATTCGGATGGATTTCGTGGAGTTCTCAATCAGAAAAGGTGCATTGGCCACCATAAAAAAGGAGTTCAGCCCCCCCAGTAAAAAGCTCAGAAGTACTAAGGTATTGCTGCTGAGGATCACGGCTCGAAGAATTTGTAATATATCGGCGAATATTATTCCGATAATCATGGTTTTCTTCCGGCCGATTTTATCACTTAAAAAACCGATAGGCACCAGGAAGATGGCACTGGCCAGAGCCGTCATGGAGATCAGCTCTCCCATAAAGCTGGCGCTGAACCCGACTTCCTGAAGATATAAATTATAAAGGGTCATAAACATGCCCTTGGCTATGTTATTCAACAAAATCACGGCGAAAATCAGCCGAATATTTCGGGGGAAGTTTTTTAAATCCCCCATTTTTTCCGAGAAATAGTTTTTAATATTCATATGGGTCCCTTTACTTCTTTCTATGTATTTTTCCGGTTATTAAAATAATATTTCGATTTCCTAAATAACCTCTTTTATCATACAGAAACTTTGACCCTTCGTCAATCTTATTTCACTAAAAAAACCACTTTATTTTCTAAAATCCAAAGTGGTTTTTCAGTGTTGATTTTTATTTATTTTTCAATCAACTGCTATTCTTATTTTTGAAGCGAATTAATGACGGTAAGAAGAATTACCGCT
>PWEO01000090.1 GCA_003553525.1 Clostridiaceae bacterium | reverse complement strand
CTGTTTGTAGGAAGCGTATACGGTTCATTCAGTTTGGGGACCGAGTTCATTCCCCCGATGGATACCGGAGAGCTTTCCGTAGATGTAGCCTTCCCCGAGGGCTCCACCTTTGAAGAGCTAACGGCTAAGGCCGATGAAATCATGGCGGAAATCTATGCCCTGGAGGAAGTGGAGACCGTAGGCGCCTTTATGGGAGGCGGCGGTTTCGGAATGTTAGGGATGGGAGGCGGCTCCCTGGAGAGCCTTTCCATGTACGTTCTCCTTTATGAAAATATTGATAAAACCACCCAGGAAGTTGCCCAGGAAATTCGGGACATGTCCGAAAGCTTTGATTCGGAAATTACTGTGGATGACGACAGTATGGATATGGCCATGCTTGGGGGCGGTGCGGTTTCCATTGACATCTACGGAAGAGACCTGGATACCTTAAGAGCCACTGCCCAGGATGTTGCAGGCATTGTGGAAGGTGTTGAGGGGACGATGGACGTCTCTGACGGTGTAGAAAAAGGAGCGCCGGAGTTCAGCATCACTGTAGATAAAGAGGCGGCCATTACAGAAGGATTAACCGTCGCCCAGGTATATATGGAAGTCAGCGAGTTATTGGAAGGTGTCAGTTCAGCAACAACCCTTAGTATAGGAATTGATGACTATGATATTTATGTCTATGATGAAGACAGCTTAGAGGGTGCAGAATATGAGGACTTAGAAGGACTTACCATAGAAAACTCCCAAGGGGGAGAGGTTCTTATTACGGATATTGCAAGCATTGAGGAAACTGTAGGATTTTCTTCCATCAGTCGTTCCAATCAACAACGATATGTAACCGTAAGCGCGGATTTAGAGAGGGGATACAACATTGGTCTGGTGAATAATGAGATCGAAGAGGCCTTGGAAGAATACCCAATGCCCGAAGGTTACCGTTTCGAAATGGGAGGAGAAATTGAGCTGATTATGGACTCTTTCGAGGACCTGTTCCTAATGCTGGGTCTCGGGGTGATATTTATCTACCTGATTATGGTAGCTCAGTTCCAATCTCTATTATCACCCTTTATCGTCATGTTTACCATTCCTCTGGCTTTTACGGGAGGTTTCTTAGCGTTGATTGTTACGGGAAATCCCGTTAGTATTATTGCGTTTCTCGGATTGATTATTCTGTCGGGAATTGTGGTAAATAACGGAATTGTATTCGTGGATTATATCAATAAACGTAGAGAAGGGGGAATGGAAAAACGGGAAGCCATAATTATAGCGGGACAAATTAGACTTCGACCCATCGTTATGACAGCCCTTACCACAATCATTGCCCTATCCACCCTAACCATCGGTGTGGGACAAGGTGTGGAAATGATTCAGCCCATGGCCATTACCGCGGTGGGAGGATTGATATACGCAACCCTGTTAACCCTGATTCTTATTCCGGTGCTCTATGATATACTAAATCGTAAAGAGTATCGTTCCAAGGAGGTCGGAGTAAATCATGGTGAAGAGTAAAAAAGAATTGATCTATGAGGCGACCCTTAGCCTGATAGAGGATAATTATCAGTTGACCCAGATCAAAGTCGGAGATATCGCGAAAAAAGCCAATATCGGAAAGGGTACCATTTACGAGTACTTTACCAGTAAGGAAGAGGTTATCTCCGAGGCCATTGCCTATATGATCAAGGGCTGGGTTCAGGATTTGGAAGACATTTTAGACGAAAATGAAAGCTTTGAAAAGAGCTTTCGAAGCATCCTTCGAAACATCTTTCCCATGATGGAAAAGAAACACCAGGTTTTTATGGGTTTTCTGATGCTCGGTAAATCCAGCGAAAATTCGGTGGATTCCCTGCATCAGCTGATGGAAAAAAACAACGAGGAAATTCAAAAGAAAGTTATCCGTTTATATGAAAAAATCGTGGACAAAAGCCTTGCAAAGGGGATTATTCAAGAAAAACCGGAGGTTTTCGACTGGTACTTTGCAGTAAACAGCGCTATTATGTGTGTGCTCATCTATGAAGATCAGTTCGCCAATGAAAGGGTTTTTTCAAAAAGAGCGGCCTATAATCAAGAGGAGATTATTGAAAAGGCCTATCGTATTTTTGTGAAATTGCTGAGCTAACCCTCTCGGGGAGCAAGTCCCGGGCATTATCACGGTTGGAATAAACAAAAAAACATAATTTAAAAACAAATGTCTTCGGGTTTTATATCCGGGGACTTTTGTTTTTTGATGTAGTTTTTTTCATTGAAAGTTAATTGATTAGCATGAAAATCAGAGGGTAAACATCAAAAAAGTTATGAAGTTTCAGCATCAGGATAGCTCAATTAAACCGTATGAAAAAGTAAGTTTGGACTACGGAAATTAAGTAATCATAAACAGAGGAAACGAGGAGTGAGGGTATGCGAATTTTTGTAGGGATCCCCTTTAAGGAGAAAGACAAAAAAAGACTTGGAAAAATTCAAAAATCCGTGAAAGAAAAAAGTGAAGGCGGCCGTTTTGCGGATCCTGAGAATTTCCATCTGACCTTGAAATACATAGGGGAAATAGAAGAGGAAAAACTTAAAGAGATCATCGAGGTCTTAAAGAAGGAGACTCAAGGAGTCCCTTCCTTTAAACTGGAGCTTCAAGGCTTTGGTACTTTTCCCAAGGGAAAAACCTGTATCCCATGGTTGGGGGTTCAGCAAGGAGAGGTATCTGTAAAGGACCTCCAGGGAAAAATTGAAGGAGCCCTTGAAGAAATAGGCTATAAAAAAGAAAACCGCCCTTTTCGTCCCCATATGACCTTTGGGCGAAAAGTGCAACTTTCTTCTTCCGATGAAGCCTATTTGCAGGACGCATTAAAAGGTGAAAAAGTTTCTATGGAAGTATCTTCCATCGCCCTCATGGAGAGTACACGAATAAGCGGGAAACTGGTATATCCCATTATTCATGAGTTTCCTTTGGGAAAATAGGGATTTCCATGAGTTTTTCAAGGCTTTATAATATGGTTTTCTAGGAGAGCTAAAAGCTTTGAGAACTAAAGAAAGGATAAAATAATGGCGCCGGTACCCAGTGTCCAGGTGTAGTAGGAGAAGTAATATAGATTACCCTTGGAGATCATTCGAATTAAGGTTCGAATCGCAAAGACTCCCGCCACAAAGGAAGTGAAAATACCGACGAGGAGCATAGCTAATGAAATATCCCCGGTGCCGTAGGCCAGTGCGTCCCGGGATTCCAACAGCGTGGCCCCCACAATTACCGGTAAGGACAACAGGAAAGAATAACGGGTGGCCGTATCTTTGTTGATTCCCTGAAACAAGGCGCCGGAGATGGTAGCTCCCGAACGGGACATTCCCGGGGTAATGGCAAGTCCTTGGAAAAGGCCGATTACAACGGCGTTTATCCAGGTCATTTCCTGTAAGGCTTTTTTGTTGGATTGAAATTTCTGCATCCGTTCCGAGGTCCAAAGAAGGGTCCCCGTAACCAGGAGGGCAACACCGATTACCCGCTGAGAGGTATAGACTTCGGAAAATATGTCCTTGAGTAAAATGCCCATCAACGCTGTAGGAATACTCCCCACAATGATCAATAACCCCAGCCTCCGATAAATATTATCCAGCCCCAACCCTCTTCCCCGAACTCCATCCCAACACATTTTAAAGAATTCCAGGGTAATATTGTACAGGTCCGTCCAGTACACCACTAAGACGGAAAAGATGGTTCCGATATGTAACATCACAGTGAGGAAAAATATTTGGTCCTCGGGGGTGCCTAAAAGAAACTGGGTTAAGGCTAGATGACCGGAACTGCTGACCGGTAAAAATTCGGTAATTCCTTGAACGATGCCGAGTATAATGGCTTCCAATAATGACATGTGCGTGCCTCCTAAAGTATTTTTGTCGGTGATGGCTTTTATAACGGGATGATTGATTTTTTTTTAAATCCTTAACTATTGTATCATCTTTTTCAATGTATTCGTATTGAGTTTGTACTCATTTGAAAAATATTTTTTTTCAAAAGGGGATTTCTCATCGGAACAAAGACTGAAGGAGTGTCGTCTTATTAATAAGTCGAAATCATGAGAGGAGAAGATACTATGAAAAAGACAGTTTTGGCGGGAGTCGCCCTGATCTTGATTTTAGCCCTGGCCGGTTGCGATTTGTTACCCGGTGGCGAGGCGGCCCATGAATACGATGAGACTAAAGTGAGCAATGAATTTATTGAGGGGAACAACGAGTTTGCCTGGAACATCATGAAAGAGTTAAATAAAGAGGATGAAGATGAAAATATTTTCATCTCCCCCATCAGTATTTCCACTGCCCTTTCCATGACCTATCAGGGAGCCGGGGGAAAGACGAGAGAAGAGATGGCGGAAGTCCTAGGATACGCCGGGATAGAGGAGGAGCTGTTACGGGAAAGTTATGAAGAGTTTTTAAAATATCTGATGGCCATGGACCCCGATATTGATCTGAATATTGCCAACTCCATTTGGTATCGGGAAGGAGAGGCTATAGAAGAAGACTTTTTAGAAGTGAATCAACAGGTCTTTAACGCCATGGTGGAAGAAATGGATTTTTCCAGAGAAGAGGCGGCGGATATTATTAATGAATGGATTGGGGACGCCACCGAGGGAAAAATTGAAGAGATGCTGGAAGGTCCCATACCCCCGGATGTGATCATGTATTTGATCAACGCCATTTACTTTAAAGGAGATTGGACTGAACCCTTTGATGAGGAGCAAAGTTTTGAAGGGGAGTTTACAACCATCACCGGGGAGGTTCAGGATATTATGATGATGAAACGTAACGGTGAAGTGGAATACGGCGAAGGGGATCAGTATAAAAGTGTACGAATGCCCTATGGCGAGAAGGAAAATACCGCCATGTATGCGATTATGCCCAAGGACGGCGGGGACATTAACGAATTCGTAAGTACCATGAATAACAAGCAGTGGCAGGAAATCAAGGAGAGTATTGCAACAACCCGGGATGTGGAACTGCAGATTCCCCGGTTTGAAATGGAATACGGGATTAAATCCTTAAAGGATGCCTTGGTAAGATTAGGTATGGTAGACGCTTTTGACATGGATGCCGACTTTGAGGGCATTCGACCGGGAATTTTCATTGAAGAAGTGCTTCATAAAGCGGTCATCGAAGTAAATGAGCAGGGCAGCGAAGCCGCGGCGGCAACCGTTGTGATAATGGAGGAATCCGGAGCTCCGGAACCTTTGAGCTTTATTGCGGACCGGCCCTTCCTCTTTGTCATTGCCAATGAGGAAGCGGACAGTATCCTGTTTATGGGGAAGGCAACGGGCTGGTAGCAGAGAAAAGAAACTATCCGTTGGAGAAAGTCCACAATTCAGGATGGAAAGGCCCCAATGCATAGTCTATTGGAAAAATCCACTTAGATCTTTGTGAGGGGGTTTTTCATCATGTTTATTTAGCATGGATCTTGTGAATTCATGGAAAATTCAGCTTATTAATTTTGGATTATCCTATAGTGTGGTATAATGAGAAAAGAAACTTGTATTTTATTAAACAAGGTGATACAATTTGCTTAAAATTAGGCGAATATGATAAAGTGATGCTGAAAAATAGGCGGTGGTTTAGTGGAAAATTACTTTGCGAGAGATACCGTGGATACCATATTGAACAATATCGATGAAGGGGTTCAAATTATTGATAACCGGGGGAAAATTCTCTATTCTAACGATATAGCCTTAGTAATGGAGGACATCGATCAAGAGGAAGTCACGGGGAAGCATATTCTCAGTGTCTATCCCTCCCTGACGGATAAAACCAGCACCCTGCTGCAGGTCCTCCGTACCGGAGAACCTATATACGATGTAAAACAGGAATTTTTAAATTTTAAGGGGAACAAAATCACCACGATCAATACCTCCATTCCCATTATAGAAAACGGTCACGTTATGGGAGCCATTGAAATATCCAGGGATATCACCAAGGTGCGGGCTCTTTCCGAACAATTAGTGGACCTTCAGAAAGAACTTTATTATGAAGAGCCGAAAGACCTGGACGAAAAGCGGGGAACTGCACGATACACCTTTAACGACATCATCGGAAGCACGGCGGAAATTGTAGAACTCAAGCGAAAAGCCATGAAAGCTGCGGAAAATGACTCCTCGGTCATTGTTTACGGAAATACGGGAACGGGAAAAGAGCTGATTGTACAGGCCATCCATAATGCCAGTAAACGAAGGGATAAGCCCTTCGTGGCTCAAAACTGCGCGGCCATACCGGGATCCTTATTAGAGAGTATTTTATTCGGAACCGTTAAAGGGAGCTTTACCGATGCGGATAATCGGCCCGGCCTCTTTGAGTTGGCCAATGGAGGCACCCTATTTCTGGATGAGATCAATTCCATGCCCATCGAGCTTCAGGCAAAGCTTCTTCGGGTACTGGAGGAAGGAAGAATTCGCCGGGTGGGGGATATTAAAACGAGAAAAGTGGATGTCCGCATCATTGCAGCCATGAATATGGACCCTTACCATGCCATGAAAGAGCGGAAAATACGAGATGATTTATTTTACCGCCTCAGCGTGGTTTCTTTTCGCATACCCAATTTAGTGGAACGGAAAGAGGATATTAAAGGGTTGGTGCAGTATTTTATTCGTAAGTTCAATCGTCGGCTGGGCAAAAATGTTAAGGGCGTAACCAACGGAGTACTCCAGACCTTTTACCGGTACCATTGGCCGGGAAATATTCGGGAGTTGGAAAATATTCTTGAGGGTGCCATGAACATGATTGACGGCAGCTATATTACAGAGGAAGACTTACCCAATCATTTAGCCCTGTTTGGAGAAGAAGGTCGGCAAAAAGATATTTTTGATTTTTCCCTGAAAAAAAGCATAAAAAATTGGGAAAAACAATTTATACGGGATGCTCTTAAAGAAACCGGGGGAAACGTTACAAAAGCTGCGAAATTACTGAAAATTCCAAGACAAACTTTACAATATAAGATCAAAAAACATGGAATAACCGCTGAATAATGGGCGGTTTTTTTCAATTTCAAGAAAATCCCGAGACTGAAAACTTCCATGGGAAGGATGAAGGAAAAAGAAACATAGGCTGAAAACCGCCGTTAATGAGGAAGGAAAAGATAATTACATGATAAAAATCAAAAGAAAAAGATTGTTATAAACTTGGCATAGAAATTGCAAAGTAGATAGAGGATGGAATAAATAATTCGGTCTGTCAGAATCCATGATCATAAAATGAAAAATAAGAAAAAATATGAAAAAAACAAAGGAGGATTACAATGGAAAAAAAAGGATGTTCCTTGGGAACCCACCGAGTATTAGAACCAAAAGGGGTACTGCCACAACCGGCAACAAAAATTGATAACGATATGGAGATTTATAATAATGAGATTCGAATCAATGTGGAGACCTTAAACGTAGACTCTGCCAGTTTTACTCAGATTAAAGAACAGGCCGGGGGAGACGTTGAAAAAATCAAGGAAATCATGAAGGACATTGTGGCGGAAAGAGGGAAACACCAAAATCCCGTCACCGGATCCGGAGGCATGTTAATCGGTACCGTGGAAAAAATCGGTTCCGCCCTAAAGGAAAAAGTGGATCTAAAGGAAGGGGATAAAATTGCCACCTTGGTATCCCTGTCCCTAACTCCCTTGGTGATCGACGAAATCCACGAGGTTCGAATTGATATTGATCAGGTGGATATTACGGGGAAGGCTATTTTATTTGAATCAGGAATTTATGCGGTACTGCCCGAGGATCTCCCTCAAAACCTAGCTCTATCCGTGTTGGACGTGGCGGGAGCCCCGGCGCAAACTGCAAAACTTGTGCAACCGGGACACACCGTGGCGGTCATCGGGGGCGCCGGTAAATCCGGAATGCTATGCCTCCATGAAGCAAAGAAAAGAGCGGGAGTGACAGGAAAGGTGATTTGTCTGGGTCATAGTGAAAAATCCCTTCAAAGACCGAAAAACTTAAAGCTAGCCGATGAATATTTAGCCGTGGATGCAACCGATGCCCTGGCGGTTCGGGATGGGATTTCTGAAGCAACCAACGGAGAGATGGCCGATGTGGTCATTAACTGCGTAAACGTCAATAATACGGAAATGGCCAGTATTTTAGCTGCGAAAACCGACGGTCTGGTGTACTTCTTCTCCATGGCGACCAACTTCACCAAAGCCGCTTTAGGAGCGGAAGGTGTTGGGAGAGATACCACGATGATCATCGGGAACGGATACACCAAAGGCCATGCGGAGATCTCCATGGAAATTTTACGGGAAAATCCGGAACTGAAAAAAGCATACCAGGAACTGTACAGTTAAATAAGCCTTAGCAAAGATGCAAAAACAAAGATCTAAGGTGTATTTTCGAAACCGTGTAGAAAACAAAAAAGGAGTGTACTGTAAATGAGACATTACAATGAGATTGAATTGTGGAAGAATGTTACGAAGGAACAATGGGAAGACTGGAAATGGCAAGTGAAAAACCGGATTACAACCATGGAGGCCTTAAAAAAAGTCGTGAATTTAACGGAACGGGAAGAACAGGGAGTAAGAGACACCCTGGGAACTCTTCGAATGGGGATTACACCTTACTACGCCGCATTGATGGACCGTGACGACCCCACCTGTCCCGTACGTCAGCAAGCCATCCCCAGCGGTTTAGAACTGGAAAAGGGCGAAGCGGATATGGAAGATCCCTTAAGTGAAGATACGGACTCACCGGTACCGGGACTGACCCACCGTTATCCCGACCGTGTACTTCTTTTAATTACGGATATGTGTTCCATGTACTGCAGGCACTGTACCCGAAGACGTTTTGCAGGACAACAGGATAAAGAACAGCCCGTGGACCGGATTGACCAGGCCATCGAATATATTCGAAATGCCCCGGAAGTACGGGACGTACTGCTTTCCGGAGGAGACTGTCTCCTGGTATCCGATGAACGGTTGGAGTATATTATCCGTAAACTTCGGGAAATCGATCATGTGGAAATTATTCGTCTAGGGTCCAGAACCCCTGTGGTACTGCCCCAAAGAATTACCCCGGCCTTAGTGGAAATGCTGAAAAAGTACCATCCCATTTGGCTGAACACCCATTTTAATCATTCCAAGGAAATTACCCCCGAGGCAAAAGAGGCTTTAGCCCTGTTAGCCAACGCCGGTGTGCCTCTCGGCAATCAGTCGGTACTCCTTCGGGGAATTAATGACTGCGTCCATGTAATGCGGGATCTCGTCCATAATCTGGTAAAAAGCAGAGTAAGACCTTATTATATTTATCAGTGCGATTTATCCATGGGCATTGAGCATTTCAGAACTCCGGTATCCAAGGGTCTTGAAATTATTGAAGGACTTCGGGGACACACTTCCGGATACGCAGTGCCCACTTTTGTAGTGGACGCTCCCGGGGGCGGCGGCAAAATTCCTGTAATGCCAAGTTATCTGATTTCACAATCCCCCCACAAGGTGATTCTTCGAAACTATGAAGGGGTTATTACCACTTATTCAGAGCCCAGCCATTATGAAGAGTCCTGCAACTGTGAAGTTTGCAAAGGGGAAAAGAAATGGGAATTGGACGGAGTAGCCTCTTTGCAACAAGGAAGAAGAATTTCCCTAGAGCCCGCTCAACTAAAAAGAATGCAACGAAGCAAAAAGTAAGAAGAACAAAAACGTATGCTATGTAAGAAGCGGATATAAAACTGAAGTAACACTATAATATAAAACTGAAGTAACACTATAAATAAGAGAATAACTGAGTGAGGGGAGGTGTAGTCTTGAGCTTTATCGAACTGATTTACGGGAAATACCGAACGGTATCCGTGGTAGGAATGGGCAAAAACGCGGGAAAAACCGTAGTGTTGAATCGAATAATTGAAGAAGGTTACGATCGTTATATTACCTTAGGTCTAACCTCTATCGGACGGGACGGAGAGCGGGAAGATGTGGTTACGAAGACGGATAAGCCCGTCATACATGTGATGGAGGGAACCATCGTGGCCACGGCTCAAGACATCCTCCTCAACAGTGATGCTCGGCTGGAAATCCTCGAGGTGACCAACTATCGAACCACCATGGGTCCCGTGGTGATTTGCCGTGTGAAGGAAAATGGACTGGTGGAACTGGCGGGTCCCGGTAACAATGATGAGATCCGGGAAGTATCCGAGAAGATGCTGGTTTATGGCGCGGATATTGTGGTGGTGGACGGCGCCATTAATCGAAAAACCGCAGCTTCCCCCGGGGTGACGGAAGCCACTATTTTAGCTACAGGGGCTGTGGTCAGCAGAAGTATGGACCGGGTGATCGAGGAGACCGCCTATCAGATTGAGTTATTCGGCCTTGACACCGTTAAGGAAGAAAAAGTCCGAAAATTTTCCAAGGAAGTCATCACCGAGGGATGTGTGGGGATTGTGGACCAAGGAGGGGAGTTTCGAAAACTGCCCCTGAAAACCGCTTTAAGCGCCGGAAGAATTATCGGCAGTGCCCTGAGGGACAATAGCCGGTATCTTATTTTTTCCGGATCCCTGGTGAAGAAAACCATCGAAGATTTAATTGCGGTGACCCCTTATTATAAAGACGTGAAATTTCTGGTTCAGGACGGGACGAAGATTTTTATTCCCCGGGAGGATTGGATCCGATTTAAAAAACGGGGGGTACGGATTCAAACCGTGGAAACCTTAAATGTTCTGGCGGTGTCAATCAACCCCTATGCCCCCCAGGGATATGAGTTTCCCCCATTGGAGTTTCTTAGAAAAATGAAAAATGCCTTGGGTCTTCCGGTTGTAGATGTCATGCTGGAAGGAGATGATTTTCATGATGAGCTTTATGGATAAAAAAACCTTTCATGAAACCGGCCTCAGAGAAGTTTTGGATTGGGTGCCCACCCAGACGGATTACGGCGGGGAGTTAAAGTCAAAACTTGTTCCCTACGGAGCTTCTCAAGTACAGGCCCTTAGAAGATCCTTTGAGGAACTTCGGAAATTTCGTAAGGGCTTAAAAAGCAGCGATTACTTCCTTTGGAATTTAAAGGGCTATTTATCGGAGATCAAAGATATTAAAGGCTCTCTGCAGCGGGTGATGAAAAATGAAGTGCTCAATGAAGTGGAGTTTTTTGAGATCAAAAATCAAATCATGGTGATGGAAGAACTGCTGGACTTTTTCATGCAGCATCCCGAGGTTGCCCTGGAAAAATTTGAGCTGGCCTCGGTGGCGCCCTTGATTAAAGCCTTGGATCCCGATAAGAGCC
Organism: Clostridiaceae bacterium; assembly: GCA_003553525.1. Classification (GTDB taxonomy): domain Bacteria; phylum Bacillota; class Clostridia; order Peptostreptococcales; family T1SED10-28; genus Isachenkonia. The sequence goes on along the minus strand of PWEO01000090.1, from coordinate 20,013 downwards.
GTGTTAAAACCTTCTATATTTACGACAGTTATTCCGAAGAGTTATGGAATATTCGGGAAGAAAAAAGAAACATTGACGGAAAAATCATGGAACTAAGTAAAAATCTGCACCGGGAGATTCATGAAACCACAGGCATTAAGCCGAAACCCAATAATGAAATCCTGGTACCGAAGGAAAAAAAAGATGCCATCGCTTTGCTTAAAAAAAGCAATCTAGTCTTTTATTTGTCGGAGACCTTTAAAAGCTATGTGTTTAAAATAAGCCCGACGGAAGAGATCAAGGATCTTCGGGATAAGTATCAAAACTTGAAAATCCGGGAAGAGGAAGAGGAGTTTGAGATTCGTATCAAACTGTCCCAGCGGGTTCGGGATTTTTATGATGAAATCCAAAAGAACATAGGGATTTTAGGGGAGCTGGATTTCAGCATCGGAAAAATCCTGTTAGGGGATGAGATCCACGGAGTGGAGCCACGAATCGTAAATGATCCCTATATTAAGATTATCGAAGGCCGTCACTGTATTGTGGAGCAGCGGCTTCGAAAGGAAGGAAAGACCTATATGCCCATCGACGTGACCTTGGAAAATGGGGTGACCCTAATTACCGGGGCCAATATGGGGGGCAAAACCATAACTTTAAAACTGATCGCCTTAATTACGGCCATGGCCCAGTTGGGTCTTTACGTTCCCGCTGCAGAAGCCACCATAGGACCTGTATCCTTTATCTATTTTTCTTCCGGGGATGAACAGTCTCAGGAAATGGGGCTGTCCACCTTCGGAGGAGAAATCTATCATTTGAAAAAAATCACCGATGAGAAAAAAGAGAACGGTCTGGTATTAATTGATGAGTTGGCCCGGGGAACCAATCCTAAAGAAGGGTACGCCATTTCTCGGGGAGTGATTGAGTATTTTAAAACCCTACAGGGAATTTCCGTAGTCACCACCCATTTTGACGGATTAAGCAGGATAGCGGACCTTCGGCATTTGCAGGTGGTAGGCCTTCAACGGGTGGAGCCGGATAAGCTTAAAAAAGAACTGGAACTTGCGGAGCAAGGCATGGGGGTACTGGAAAAATATATGGATTATCGCCTTGAGGAGCGGGAACCCCAGGAGCAAGTTCCAAAGGAAGCGATTATGATTGCCCGACTAATGGGGCTGAGAGAAGAGATTATAAGAAGGGCCGAGGAAATAATGGAGGAAGAAAACCGGGAACAATCCATAAGAGAAGAAAATGAGGAGGGCGAATGATGGAGAGCAAGCTGAATTTAGATGAAAAGATGATTCAAGAGGCTCGGCAGGCGGCGAAGGCCATTGCCGACGACGTACAGTATTTTATTGATGAACATACCACGGTTACAGTGGAGAGAACGGTCACAAGGCTCCTGGGAATTGACGGGGTGGATGAAATGGATACCCCCCTTCCCAACGTGGTACTGGATAACATCAAGCAGGGGGGAGGCCTGGGAAAAGGCGCCGCTTTTTGGATCGGCAATGCCATGGTGGAGCTGAAGAAAAGTCCCCAGGAAATTGCGGAAGCCGTATCCCGAGGGGAACTGGACCTTACGAAAACCCCTATCAATGATGAAAAGGATATTCAGCGGACCATTGACGAGGTGGCTGCGGTTACCGTCGGAACGATTCAACAGAATCGGGAACGACGAGACCACGATATGAAAAACATCGGGGACGGAGAAAAGCCTTACCTGTATGTTATCGTAGCCACGGGAAATATATATGAGGATGCCATGCAGGCGAAATCCGCCGCAAGACAGGGGGCGGACATTATTGCCGTAATTCGAAGTACCGCTCAAAGTTTACTGGATTATGTACCTTATGGTCCCACCACGGAAGGCTTTGGAGGCACTTATGCCACTCAGGAAAATTTCCGTATTATGCGGGAGGCCCTGGATGAAGTAGGGGCGGAAGTGGGAAAATACATTCATCTTTGCAACTACTGTTCCGGCCTGTGCATGCCGGAAATCGCAGCCATGGGAGCTTTAGAGCGCTTGGACGTTATGCTCAACGACGCCCTGTACGGTATTTTATTTAGAGACATCAATATGCAGCGAACCTTGGTGGATCAGTACTTTTCCAGAATCATCAACGGATTTGCGGGCATTATGATCAATACCGGAGAGGACAACTACCTTACCACGGCCGACGCCGTAGAGGAAGCCCATACGGTACTGGCCTCCCAGTTTATTAATGAACAGTTTGCGAAAAAAGCGGGCCTTCCCGAAGAACAAATGGGACTCGGCCATGCCTTCGAAATGCGTCCCGACCTGAAAAACGGCTTTTTATGGGAACTGGGCCAGGCACAAATGGCTCGGGAAATTTTCCCCAGAGCCCCGCTTAAGTACATGCCTCCAACGAAATTTAAAACCGGAGACATCTTTAAAGGGCATATTCAGGACGCTATGTTTAACTTGATTTCCATTTGGACCAATCAAGGGGTACAGCTCCTTGGTATGATGACGGAGGCCATTCATACCCCCCACATTCAGGACCGGGCCCTGGCCATTGAAAATGCCAAATATATTTTTAATAACTGTAGAGACTTAGGTTCGGAAATTACCTTTAAGGAAGACGGAATCATTCAAAGCCGAGCCAAGGATGTACTAAGCAATGCCCACGATCTGTTAATAGAAATTCAACGAAACGGAATCTTTAAAACCATCGAAGAGGGAAAATTCGGCGGGGTTAAAAGAATGCGTACCGGAGGCAAGGGCTTGGATGGCGTGACGAAAAAGGATTCCGGTTATTATAATCCCTTTGTGGATTTAATGTTACAGGGAGGTGCGTAGGATGGCATTGGAGAAGGTGGATCTAACAAAGGTCAAGCCCTATGGGGATACCTTAAATGACGGAATGGTTCAAATGAGCTTTACCCTGCCGGTGTCGGCGGATGAAGAGGCAAAGGAGGCTGCCCGGCGCCTTGGGATGAAAATGGGGTTGGAGGATCCCAGTGTGGTCAGTATGAAAGCCATGGGGCCCGGTTTTTCTTTTTTCGTCGTCTACGGACGATGTGCGGCATCCATTGACTACACCGCTATAGAAGTGCCGAAGGTGGATGTGGAAACCATGTCGAAAAAAGAGGTGGAAGCTTATATTGAGGGAAAAATCAAACGGGATATTACCATTATCGGAGCCTGTACAGGGTCCGATGCCCATACCGTAGGGATTGATGCCATTATGAATATGAAGGGCTTCGACGGCCATTACGGACTGGAGCGCTATAAGGGTATTGAAGCGGTGAATATGGGTTCCCAGGTGCCCAATGAGGAGTTGGTGGCCAAAGCCATTGAACTGAAAGCCGACGCCATCCTGGTATCTCAGGTGGTTACCCAAAAGGACGTGCATGTTCCCAACTTGACGGAACTGATTGAGCTGTTGGAGGCGGAAGGTCTCAGGGAAAAAATGGTGGTGGTTTGCGGCGGACCGAGAATCAATCATGAGCTGGCCAAGGAGCTGGGTTATGACGCCGGATTCGGAACGGGATCCTACGCCGAGGACGTAGCCTCCTTTGTGGTGGATGAAATTGTAAAAAGAAAACTGGTATAAATATTTCAAAAGATAAAAGGCAGATAGAAAAACATAAAAAAAGCGTGTCCCGATAAACAGGGGCGCGCTTTTTTAGGGAGGAGTAAAAGATGTACCGATTACATTTTATTGAAGGGAGGATAAACATCGCAGTTAATGCAAAGCTTACTTCCCGCGTCTCTTCCAGCGGATCTTTCCGGCGGTTTTTCCCGACCTTTTTCTCGGGCCTTGTCTTTTTGATTTAAATATTCGCATTCTTCCCGGGTAATTTCCTTACCGCCCTTTGCTTCGCATTTTACCAATACCTTTTTCGGATCTTTTTCCTTGTTCATATTATCTGATTTATTCATAATCATGCTCCTTTCGGTCTTATGATTTTTTTGCTGAAATGAATAACTTTCTATATGTATACCCAAAAAATGTTTTGTGACGCGAATAATATTAAAATTTTTCCGAGGATTGCAGAATAAGGTGTAAATGTATTCAAAGAGCCAATAAAATATGATATAGTTAAGAAAAAACAGAGAGGAGATTTGACTATGGAGAATAAGGGATATGTACAGGTGTATACAGGAGATGGAAAGGGGAAAACCACGGCAGCTTTAGGTCTGGCACTACGGGCGGTTTGTGCCGGTAAAAAAGTATTTATGGGACAATTTGTTAAAGGAATGGATTACAGTGAGTTAAAAGCCATGGATTATCTGCCGGGTTTTCGGATCGAACAATATGGACGGGATTGTTTCATTTACAATAATCCTAAAAAAGAAGACGTGGAAATTGCTAAGCGGGGGCTTCGGAAGATGTCGGGAATTATTAAAAGCGGAAAATATGATGTGGTCATTATGGATGAGGTAAATATTGCCCTGCATTATGATCTCTTTGCCCTGGAGGAAGTACTGGATATAATAAAAAACAAGCATGAAGAAATCGAGCTGATTATCACCGGTCGATACGCAAAGGATGAAATCATTGCTGCCGCCGATTTAGTCACGGAGATGAAGGAAATCAAGCATTATTATAAACAGGGCGTAAAATCCAGAACCGGGATTGAGAAATAAGATGAGTAAACACCAAGCGGTTGTGCTAGGCACCAACTATTATATAGGATTAAGTACGGTTCGATGCCTAGGCAAAATGAATGTACCGGTGACTACCATGGATTATAACAAAAAAGAGGCTTATGGATCCTATTCCAAATATGTTTCAAAATCCCTGATTACCCCTTACTACAAAGAGGATCCCGAGGGTTTTGTGGAGTATTTGATCGAATACGGAAAGAAGCAGGCCCATCCCCCGGTGTTAATCCCCACGGCAGACCCTTATGTGGAAATCGTGGATCGGTATTGGGAGCGCTTAAAGGCGGTTTATTTGCTGCCGGATCTTAAACAGGGATATTTAAGCGCGATTGTGGATAAGGATCGACTTTACGCTATGATGAACAAAAGAGAAGTTCTTGTACCTGAAACCTTTGAACTTACAGAGGAAAATCTTTATGGTAAAGTGGAAAAAGAACTGGGCTATCCCTGTGTGGTAAAGCCCGTGGACTCCCATAGTTTTGTTAAAACCTTTCGGAAAAAACTATTTAAAGTTCACAGCGAAAAAGAGTTGCAGGAAGCTGTTGAAAAGGCTGAAAGTAAAGGATTAAAGGTCGTGGTGCAAAGAATTATCGAAGGACCCGATACCAATAAATACACCTTTGACGCCTATGTTGATTCAACGGGAAAGGTAAGTCATTGCAGCAGTTTTCACCTGTTAAGACTCTATCCTAACGATTACGGAGCCTCGGTATATACGGAGCATTATTATAACGAAGATATTTTCGATTACGGAAAAAAAATCCTGGAGGATATTGGATTCCGAGGTTTTGCTGAATTAGAGTTTAAGAAGGATGAAAAAAATCAAAAGTACTATTTGATGGAAATAAATGTGCGTATCGTTAATTTTAATACCTTACTGGATAAAATCGGACTGAACATTCCCTATATCCTTTATCGGGATTTGACGGGGAGTCCTCTTCCCCCCTTGGAAGTCAGGGAAACGAAAAATACCGTGTTCTGGTATCTCTACGAGGATCTTTGGGCCATTCGAGGATACCTTAAATCCGGGAAGTGGACGATGAGACAGGTGTTAAGCTCTCTTATGCGGCCGAAGGCGCCGGCTATTTTTGATATGAAAGATCTTAATCCCGTGATTAAGTATGATCAGTTAATGTTAAAAAAATTGTTTAAAAAAGTTTTGAAAAGGCCATAATCAAGGTGGGAAAACCCTGAAAAACCGGGTAAAGACACAAAGAAGAGACTGCAAAGATGGAAATCCTTGCAGTTTTTTATATTGGGGGTTTTAAAAGCGAGAAATCGGGTAAAAACCTACACAGTATATCTTGACTATGGAGGAATTAACATGATTACCGAGGAAGGCTGGAAAAGCGAAGAAAAAATTCAACAAATTGTTGAAAATCTTGCGGATGACTATTTTTTTTATTGCCGAAAACCCGACGGCACCTTCAGTTATATGAGTGCTTCAATAAAAAACCTACTGGGTTTTACCAGCGAAGAATTTAAAGCACGGTTTAAAAGTCTGCTGACCAATAATCCGGTAAATAAAAAATTGGAGCTGTGTCGATTAAAGTCCAATGCTCTTGAATGCATCGGAAAAGGCAAAAAAACCTATGTCATTGAGGTTTTTGATAAAAATTACAATATAAAAACCTTACAGCTTACGGAATATCCTGAAGTGGCAGCGGATAACAGGCTTATTGAATACCGGGGAATCGGTAATGATATTACAGAAAAAAGAAAAAAAGAGGATGAACTCTTAAGAACCCAGGTGGAACTGGAGTATATAAACAGCAAGCTTGAAAAAGCAATTAAGGCCTCCAATCGCCTGGCGATACAGGCCCAATTGGCAAACAGCATGAAAAGCCAGTTTTTAAAGAATATGAATCATGAGATCAACACCCCCATGAACGGCATTTTGGGATTTGTCTATCTGTTGAAAGAAACGGATTTGGATGATGAACAAAGGGAGTATATCGATGAAATTGAACGCTCCTCGAAGGATCTTTCCCGGGTGGTCCGGGATGTTCTGGATTTATCGGAAATTGAAAGCAATAATGTGAAGTTGGTAAATAGCCGGTTTAATATTTATGAATTTCTTGAGGAAATGGCAGCCGCCTATAAGCATCGGGTCCGGGAAAAAGGGCTTCGGTTGGAACTCGAGATAGATAAAAATCTTCCGGAGAACATAGTCGGGGACCGGGAAAAAATAAGGAAAATCATAGAAAACCTGATAAGCAATGCTTTAAAATTTACCAATGAAGGGGAAATTCTCGTTAAGGCGGCTCTTGGAAGAAACACGAAACACCATTCGGAAATTTTATTTTCCGTTGAAGATACGGGAATAGGAATTTCAAGAGAAATGTCCCAACGCATTTTTAAACCCTTTACACAAATCGAGGGTGACTTTAACCGAAGATATGGAGGCACCGGCTTAGGGCTTACCATTGCAAAGAGCATAGTGGAGTTAATGAAGGGGAAAATTTGGGTGGACAGTGAATTGGAAAAAGGAAGCACCTTTTACGTTGCTTTAAAAATAAATAATGTGAAGAACTAAGGGTTTAAACACCTAAAGGAGGATTCTTATGGAGATAGGCTGGTTGGAATCAGGAGAAGAAATCAAAGAAGAACTGACTAAAATCCGTAGACGGTTCCATCAATATCCGGAACTGGGATATGAAGAAAAAAGAACGTCGGAGACGATAGCAAAACTCTTAACGGAATTAGGCCTGGAAGTACAAAAGGGGGTTGCAAAAACCGGTGTGGTGGCTTTGCTGAGAGGGAAAGAAGCCGGAAAAACCATTGCTATTCGAGGGGATATGGACGCCCTTCCGTTGCAAGAGGTAAGTGATAAACCCTATAAGTCAACAACAGCCGGAAAGATGCATGCCTGCGGCCATGATGCCCATATGACCTACGTGATCGGAGCCGCAAAGATACTAAAGAAGTATCAAGCCCGATTAAAGGGAAACGTCAAGTTCATTTTCCAACCGGCGGAGGAGAGTATCGGGGGAGCCAAACCCATGATTGAAGAAGGGGTGCTGGAAAATCCCAAAGTGGAAGCCATCCTTGGGGGGCACGTCTGGCCCGATACCCCGGCGGGAAGTATCGAGGTGTTAAACGGTCCGGTAATGGCATCCACGGGACAGCTATACCTGGAAATTCACGGAAAGGGCGGCCATGCGGCCAGACCCCATGAAAATGTCGATCCGATTTTAATCGGCCAGGAAATCCTTCAAAGGCTACAGGTTTTATCCAGCCGAATGATCGATCCCCTGGAAAACTCCGTAATTTCCATATGTTCTTTTCAGGCGGGGGAAACCTATAATGTGATGCCGGAAAAGGCGGTATTAATGGGGACCATTCGCACCTTGAACAATGAACTTCGATTGGAAATCCCTGAAAAAATAGAAAAAATCATAGAGAATGTAACCAATTATTATGGTGCTGAATATTCTTTAAACATCACCCATTTATATCCCGCAACCATTAACGACGAAAACTTTACGATGTTTGCCTCGGCCTCCGCAAAAGAACTTCTGGGGAAAGCGAAGGTACTGCAGGGAAATAAACCCTCCATGGCCGGGGAGGATTTTGCCTTTTATTTAGAAAAGGTCCCGGGAACATTTTTGAGAATCGGGAACTACAATGAAGAGCAAGGCCTGGTATATAATCTCCATAATCCTCACTTTGATATTGATGAAGAGCAGTTGGGGAAAATATCGGCCCTTTATGCTAAAATTGCGATGGATTTTTTAGCTGAATAAATTATGGGTTTCAGGCACAGGGAAGGAACCTTCGTGGGAAGTATGGTGATTTTGTTTGGATAATTTCGGGATTCGAAAATATCTGATAGGCTATAAGGGAATCTTATGTTATCATAATGGGAAGGATATTTAGTAAAGCGAGGAGATTTCATGCAAAACAAAGAAGAGACCGAGGAGGTAATCCTGAAACAATTATTAACTACGGTGGAGGAACATCAGCTGATCAAGTCCGGAGATAAAATTGTGGTAGCGATTTCCGGAGGACCGGATTCCGTAAGTCTGATTCATCTGCTTCATCGCCTTAAGTCCCGACTGGGAATCGAGTTGTACGGGGCACATTTGAATCATAATATCCGGGGGATTGACGCCCAGATGGATGCCCGGTATGTACTGAATCTTTGCGAAGAATTGAACATTATCTGTTTTATCAAAAGCGCAGATGTGGAAAGCTATGGAAAGAAAAATCAGCTGACTTCGGAACAGGCCGGCAGGATTCTTCGGTATGAGTTTTTTGATGAAGTATTAAAAAAAGTGGAAGCCGATAAAATTGCAGTGGCTCATAATAAGAACGACCAGGGAGAAACGGTTTTGATGCGTCTCCTGAGAGGAACGGGAATGCAAGGACTTACCGCCATTCAGTATCAAAGGGATAACATTATCCGTCCGTTACTGGATGTGCACCGGAAAGAAATTGAAAAATACTGCGACCATCATAATCTTATGCCCCGCACGGATCTAAGCAACCTGACGAGTATCTACCATCGAAATAAAATCCGACGGGAACTCATCCCCTATTTGGAAGAACATTACAACCCTTCGGTGTTGGATAGCTTAGTCAAAACAGCCAATATCTTAAAGGAAGACTATGACTATATTGAAAAACAGGCACAGACCATGTATAAAGAGCTTGTGTATTTTGAGAAAAAGGATCAGGTTTCCTTTTCGATCCCGGCCTTAGAAAAACTTCATCCCGCCATGAAAGCACGAATGCTGAGAAGGGCAGGGGAAGAGCTGATGGGAAAAGGAGAGCTTCTTAGTTATCAGCAGGTGCAAAATCTGTTGGAACTCTTGGATAAAAAACAAACCGGAAAAACCATTCACTTGCCCATGAACTTAGAGGCGGTGATCAGTTATGATAAGCTGATTTTTTCCAAAGAGAGGGAAGAGGAAGTCGAACCATTCAAGGAGAAGCTGGCAGTGAACGACACTACCTATGTACATGCCTTAAAAGCCGGTTTTGAGCTGAAGGTCTTTCCCGCGGAGGATGTGGATAAAGTCAGTAAAGACAAGTTTGTGAAGCATTTTGATTTTGATAAATTTCAACAGGATATTGTCGTTCGAAACCGTCGGGACGGAGACCGGTTCTGGCCTCTGGGTCTCTCGGGGAAGAAGAAACTGAAGGATTTTTTCATTGACTGCAAAGTGGAACGTCGGGAAAGAGATTTAATTCCCTTGATCTGCCACGGGAAAGACATCGTTTGGGTCGTGGGATATCGAATCAGTGATAAGTATAAAATTACGGATAGGACTCAACAAATTCTTTCAATCAGGTTATTGAAATAAGAGCTTTTTCGTAGTAAAGCAAGGGTTCTAGTTGTTTTTTAAAATACCTTGTGTTAAAATATTTAAAGTGTTTAAATGAACAGGAGAATGAGAGGAGGACTTTTGTTGAGGAAATTTTTCCGTGGTGCTAGTTTTTACATCTTAATATTTATTGTACTGCTGTTGATTGTACAAAGATGGGGAATGGAAGCGCAAGAGATCGAAGATATAGAATTTTCAGAGCTGTACCAGGATTTAATGAATGACCGTGTGGTTTCAATTACCACTCAGGAACGTTCGGTAGATGGGGTCCGTTTGGTTAATGGAGAGGAACAGGAGTTTCAATCCTATATTCCCGATGTTTTTGATGATGCCCGGTTTACTGAAATTTTAACGGATAAGATGGATGAAACGGATTTAACCATAGGCGGGGAGCCACCGGCGGAAACCCCGTGGTTTATCAGTATGTTGCCGACGATATTGATCATTCTTGTTTTTGTGGTTTTTTGGTTTGTTTTCATGCAGCAGTCCCAGGGGGGCGGCAGTAAAGTCATGAACTTCGGAAAGAGCAAAGCGAAGCTGCAAAAGGAAGAGGATCGGCAGAAAGTTACCTTCGACGATGTGGAAGGTATGGATGAAGAGAAGGAAGAATTATCGGAGCTGGTGGATTTCTTAAAATCCCCGAAGCGCTTTATTGAACTGGGCGCAAGAATTCCTAAAGGGGTACTGATGATTGGTCCTCCCGGTACAGGAAAAACCTATATCACCAAAGCGGTGGCCGGTGAAGCCGGAGTACCCTTTTACAGTATCAGTGGTTCCGACTTTGTGGAAATGTTCGTAGGAGTGGGAGCTTCCCGTGTAAGAGACCTGTTTGAACAGGCGAAGAAAAATTCTCCCTGTATCGTATTTATCGATGAGATTGATGCGGTCGGTAGAAAAAGAGGCGCCGGTCTCGGCGGTGGTCATGATGAACGGGAACAAACCCTGAATCAACTGCTTGTAGAAATGGACGGTTTTGGTATTAACGAAGGGATCATTATCGTTGCCGCCACCAACCGGCCGGATATTTTAGACCCGGCACTGCTTCGACCGGGACGATTTGATAGAAAAGTGGAAGTGGGTCTTCCGGATATTAAAGGTCGGGAAGCGATTATTAATATTCATTCAAAGGGCAAGCCCTTGGATGACGATGTAAACATTAAGGTGCTTGCTCGAAGAACCCCGGGCTTTACCCCGGCGGATTTAGAGAACTTAATGAACGAGGCGGCGCTGCTTACCGCCAGACGTCGGGCAAAAAGAATCAACATGGCTACCATAGAAGAAGCCATTACGAAAGTTATTGCGGGGATTGAGAAGAAGAGCCGGGTAATCAGTGAAAAAGAACGAAGAATTACCGCGTACCACGAGGCGGGACATGCGGTTGCTGCAAGATGCCTGCCGAATTCCGATCCAGTGCATCAAATTACCATCGTTCCAAGGGGACGAGCCGGCGGATTCACCATGATTTTACCCGAAGGGGATAAGTCCTACGCCACAAAGACAGAGATGGAAGAAAATCTTATTCACTTACTCGGTGGACGGGTAGCGGAAAAACTAAAGCTTGATGATATCAGTACCGGTGCTCAAAATGATTTACAAAGAGTTTCCCAGGTGGCCAAAGCCATGGTGACGAAGTATGGTATGAGTGAAAAACTTGGACCGATGACCTTCGGCAGCGGCGATGAGGAAGTATTCCTTGGGAAAGATTTCGCTTCGAAAAGAGATTACTCGGAAGAAGTGGCCTCACGAGTGGACCGGGAAATCAAACGATTTGTGGATGACGCTTATGAAGCGGCGATCAAAATCCTCGAAGAACATGAGGCTCAATTGGAAGCGGTTGCCCAGGCACTGCTGAAAATGGAGACCTTAAATGGTTTCCAATTTGAAAAGATCTTTAAAGGATTGGTTACCGTAGAGAAAGAGGACACCGCTGACAGCTTGGAGAAAAAGCTGGCTTCCGTAAAGATTCAAGCGGAAATTGATTCGGAAAAGGAAGAAAAAGCCTTTAAAGAGCAACGGACGAAGGATCGAAAAGTGGAGAAAAACCCTAAGGAAATGGAAAAGCAGGAAGAAAAACTCCAGGAAATCAAAAGAGAAGTACGGGAAGGTCATGAGCAAAAGGCAGAGGAAGAAAGCATCAAAGAAGGAACAAAAGAGGATTCGAAAGAACCTGAAGAAGATGCAAAGGAGCCTGACCAGCCGGATGCTGAGAAAAATGACGAAACCGATTCCAAGGAAACGGAGGAGCCCGAGTCTAAGAAAAATGAAACGGACAGGGAAGATGTATCCGAAGAGGAAGAGAAAAAAAATAAATAATGAAGCGGGATATCTCCCCGACAAAAATACCCTGAGAAATTTTCTCAGGGTATTTTTATGGAAAATAATCATAGAACAGTTATATTATAAAGAAAATTTAAAATAAACCTTGCACAAGGTTTCTAAAAAATGTAGAATGTGTATAGGTACAGAGTTGAAATTTCAACATCTTGCAAGGGGAAGAATAATACTTGCAAAATAATGCGGAAAGTAAGAAGCAAAAGAAAGCAGAAAGCCTGTGATGTGCTGATTAAAGAGGGTTGAATCTTTTCTTTAAAACAAGGGTTAGCACAATTGAAAGATTGCTCGTTTCCATTTTAATAAAATTAAAGGGAGGAAACAAGATGTATGAAAAAGAGAAGTTAGAACAGCTGAAAAAAGAGAAACAAAGATGGCAGAAGGAAAAAGTGGACAAAGGTTTAAGTCGTTTTCCTGAACGAAAAGAAGCCTTCACCAGTACTTCCGGAAGAGACGTTGAAAGACTTTATACCCCGGAGGATGTTGCAGAGCTGGATTATCAGGAGGACTTGGGTTTTCCCGGAGAGTACCCGTACACAAGAGGGGTACAGCCTACAATGTATCGAAGTCGTTTTTGGACCATGCGTCAATACGCGGGCTTTGCTACAGCTGAAGAATCCAACAAAAGATACAAGTATTTATTAGACCAGGGTCAGACAGGACTTTCCGTAGCCTTCGATTTGCCTACACAAATAGGGTACGACTCCGATCATGAGCTGGCTCAAGGGGAAGTGGGCAAGGTAGGGGTTGCCATCGATTCTCTGAAGGATATGGAAATTTTATTTGACGGAATCCCCTTGGATAAAGTCAGCACATCCATGACCATCAATGCTCCGGCGGCAGTGCTTTTGGCAATGTACATCGCAGTGGGAGAAAAGCAGGGTGTCAGTGCGGATAAACTTCGGGGAACGATTCAAAATGACATTTTAAAGGAATACATAGCACGGGGAACCTACATTTTTCCAACGGAAGAATCCATGCGACTGATTACGGATATTTTTGCCTACTGTTCAAAAGAGGTGCCGAATTGGAATACCATCAGTATTTCCGGCTATCACATTCGGGAAGCGGGATCCTCGGCAACCCAGGAAGTGGCCTTTACCTTAGCCGACGGAATTGCCTACGTGGAAGCTGCCATTAAAGCGGGACTGGATGTGGACTCTTTCGCACCGAGACTGTCCTTCTTCTTTAACTCACACAATGATCTGTTGGAAGAAGTGGCGAAGTTTAGAGCCGCAAGAAGGCTTTGGGCGAAAATCATGAAAGAACGCTTCGGGGCGAAAAACCCGAAATCCATGCAACTGAAGTTTCACACCCAAACCGCCGGTTCCACATTAACGGCACAACAACCGGACAACAACATTGTTCGTGTGGCAATACAAACTTTAGCCGCGGTACTGGGAGGCACTCAGTCCCTGCATACCAACTCTAAGGATGAAGCAATGGCGCTACCTACGGAAGACTCCGTAAGAGTGGCCTTAAGAACCCAGCAGGTAGTGGCCCATGAAAGCGGTGTGGCGGATACCGTGGATCCCTTGGCCGGATCCTTCTATGTAGAGAGTTTAACCGACTCTATCGAAAAGACCGCCTTGGAATACATCGAAAAGATCGATGAACTGGGGGGCGCTCCCGCAGCCATTGAACAAGGTTATATTCAAAAAGAAATTATGGACAGCTCTTACAACTATCAAAAAGAACTGGAAAAAGAAGAACGTATCGTTGTGGGAATGAATAAGTTCCAGGTGGAGGAAAAGCCCATCGAAGGACTCTTAAAAGTTGATCCGAAGGTAGAGCAGCTGCAACGCGATAAAATTGCTAAAACCAAGGAAAGTCGTGATGAAAACCTGGTTAAAGAAAAACTCGAAGCATTGAAAAAGGCAGCGGAGGGAACGGATAATACCATGCCCTTTATACTGGAAGCGGTAAAAGCCTATGCAACCTTAGGAGAAATTTGTGATGTGTTGCGGGAAGTCTTTGGAGAGTATCAGCAAAGTGTTGTAATTTAGGGTGAATATCATTCTTTAAACAGGAATTTTTCAAATAACAAAGTGAAGATAACGGAAAATATTGAGGAGGTCTTTTCATGGACAAACCGATACGAGTATTAGTGGCAAAACCGGGACTGGACGGGCATGATCGAGGAGCAAAGGTAATTGCCAGAGCCCTAAGAGATGCAGGTATGGAAGTTGTATATACAGGTCTAAGACAAACCCCGGATCAAATCGTTCAAACAGCTATACAGGAAGATGTGGATGTATTGGCAATGAGTATTTTATCCGGAGCCCACAATCATTTACTGCCTACAATCGTAGAAAAACTCAAAAAAGAAGGGGTTTATGATGAAGTATTGGTCCTTGCCGGAGGGGTTATTCCCGATGATGATATTCAAGGATTAAAGGACGCGGGAATCGAGGCGGTATTTACTCCGGGAACGCCTACGGGGGTTACGGTGGAGTTTATTAAGAAAAATTTAAAGAAATAAAGTAAAATATAAGAAGTAGATGATTGTTGCCAATCATCTACTTCCCTATGTAAAAAAGAAATGAAGGATTCGAGACTTAGGTTACAGACTGGCGGTGAATTATGGATAATTTAAAAGAAAAACTTAGACAGGGAAATAAAAAAGCAACGGCCCGTATGATTACCATGCTGGAAAATAACGATCCGAAAGCCATCGAAATATTAGGGGATCTTTACCGGTATACGGGGAAGGCCAAAGTAGTAGGCATTACGGGACCGCCGGGTGCGGGAAAAAGCACCCTGACGGATAAACTGGTAAAAATTCTTCGTAAGGAAGAAAAAACCGTGGGAATTATCGCGGTGGACCCCACCAGTCCCTTCTCCGGTGGCTCCATTTTGGGAGACCGCATCCGAATGAACGACCTTGCCGTGGATCCCGGAGTATTTATTCGCAGTATGGGAACCCGGGGGCATTTGGGAGGACTCTCGAAAGCCACCCAGGGAGCGGTTAAAGCTTTGGATTTATACGGTATGGATTATATCTTTATCGAAACCGTGGGCGTAGGCCAATCGGAAGTGGATATTATGAAAACCGCGGATACGGTGTTAATGGTCATGGTTCCCGGCCTCGGCGATGATATACAGGCCATTAAGGCGGGGATCATGGAAATCGGTGACGTCTTTGCAATTAATAAGGCGGACCGGGAGGGAGCTGCGAAAACCCATAGGGAAATCGATAATATGCTGGATTTTGCAGAGACCGACTGGAGACCCCCGGTACATCAGGTAGTGGCTACACAAAACAAAGGAATCGAAGAATTGTTATCGGCCATAAAGGACCATCTTGCCTACTTGAACGAATCGGGAGAGATGTTGAATCGCAGAATCAAAAGCAGTGAAATTGAAATTCTTGAACTCATCAAAGATCGTATGATGCAGGATCTTCTCAGGGAAGATGAAATCCAACGGGATATCAAAGAGTTCTCGAAGAACGTTGCGGAGCGTAGGTTGAATCCTTATGAAGCCAGTGAAAAAGTATTAAGAAAAACGATTAAAAAGGAGGCCGAGAAATATGAAAACTACTAAATTAGATCATATCGGAATTGCGGTGAAGGACTTGGAAAAATCCTTAGCATTTTACGAGGAGGTTCTGGGGATTAAATGTGAAGGAAAAGAAACCGTAGAGGAGCAAAAAGTGCGGGTGGCTTTCCTGCCCATCGGCGACACGGAAGTAGAGCTGTTGGAGTCCACGGATCCCGAGGGTCCCATTGCAAAATTCATTGATAAAAAAGGAGAAGGGATTCAGCATATGGCTTACCGGGTGGATAATATTGAAAAAGCCATCGCCACCATGAAGGAAAAAGGCATTCGAATGATTGATGAAAAACCCCGGTACGGTGCAGGGGGAGCAAAGATTGCTTTTTGTCATCCGAAAGATACCAATGGAGTATTAATTGAGCTTAGTGAAAGAGAATAATCGGTACATTTTCCTGGTAATAACGTGGTATTGATACCAGGTAATAAA
The DNA here is from genome assembly GCA_003553525.1 of Clostridiaceae bacterium. Classification (GTDB taxonomy): domain Bacteria; phylum Bacillota; class Clostridia; order Peptostreptococcales; family T1SED10-28; genus Isachenkonia. Next base: position 3,755 of record PWEO01000090.1, on the reverse strand, counting down.
AAAATGCCCTGATTACCGAGAAATATGGTAAAAAAGGGTTTTTGCAAAGAAGAACTATGTTATAATGTTTAGGTGTAAAATCAAATGTAATATAGAACATTATCTATTTAGGAGGTTATGGTAAATGGCCACAGAGAGACTGGAAGATTTACGCCGACGAAAAGAGAAAATTCGTGCCGGCGGTGGAGAAAAGAGAATCCAAAAGCAACATGAAAAGGGAAAGTTGACCGCAAGAGAAAGAATCAACTTACTGTTTGACGAGGGCAGTTTCGTTGAAATCGATGCTCATATGAAACATCGGTGCGTAAACTTCGGAATGGAAAAAGTAGACGCTCCCGGTGAAGGGGTGGTAACCGGTTACGGGAAAGTTCACGGGAAACTGGTTTATGCCTATGCCCAGGATTTCACCGTGGTGGGTGGATCCCTGGGAGAAATGCACGCAAAAAAAATCGTTAAGGTGCAGGAACAATCTTTGAAAATGGGGGCCCCTATAGTGGGACTCAATGATTCCGGCGGTGCACGAATCCAAGAGGCGGTAGACGCCCTATCGGGATACGGTCAAATATTTTATAATAACACCATCGCATCCGGTGTGGTTCCCCAGATTTCTGCAATCATGGGACCCTGCGCAGGAGGCGCCGTATATTCTCCGGCCCTTACGGACTTTATCTTTATGGTGGATAAGACCAGCCAAATGTTTATAACGGGACCGGAAGTAGTAAAATCCGTAACCGGTGAAGAGGTAACTTCTGAAGAACTGGGAGGGGCAACCACCCACAATACCAAAAGTGGTGTGGCCCATGTAAAGGCCTCCGACGATGAGGAGTGTTTACAGGAAATTCGAAGACTCCTAAGCTTTTTGCCTTCAAACAATATGGAAGGGGCGCCTCAAATTGCTGTGGAGGATGACTTGAATCGAATGCTTCCGGAAATGGAAGGATTTGTTCCCGAGAATGCCAACAAGCCCTATGATATGAAAGATATTATTACTTCGATTGCCGATGAGGGAGATTTCTATGAAATTCAACCCACTTACGCCATGAATATGATTACCGGATTTATTCGGATCAACGGTTCCACCATCGGTGTGATCGCCAATCAGCCGAAAGTGCTGGCCGGTTGCCTGGATATTAACGCTTCCGATAAAGCGGGACGATTTATTCGAACCTGTGATTGCTTTAATATTCCCGTACTTAATTTAGTGGATGTACCGGGCTTCTTACCTGGAAAAGGTCAGGAACACGGAGGAATCATCCGACACGGAGCGAAAATGCTCTATGCTTACAGTGAAGCAACGGTACCGAAGGTAAGCCTGATTGTTCGTAAATCCTATGGTGGCGCTTATCTTGCCATGTGTTCCAAGGACCTTGGTGCGGATATGGTACTTGCATGGCCTTCGGCGGAAATCGCTGTTATGGGTCCCCAGGGAGCGGCAAACATTATTTTTAGAAAAGAAATTAAAGAATCCGATGACCCCCAGGCAACCCGACAGGAAAAAATCGATCAGTACTCCAAGGAGTTTGCAACACCCTATAAGGCGGCGGAAAGAGGATTTGTGGACGACGTTATTGAACCCGCAGCCACAAGAGCAAGACTTATCGATGTGTATGATATGTTAGCAAGCAAGCGGGAAACAAGACCGGCGAAAAAGCACGGAAACTTCCCGGTGTAAGTGCGAGATGGTTATGAATTTAACTAAAGAGGTGATTAGATGAACATGAACAGAGCTTTGCTAACGGGAGAGACTTTATTAGATAGGTTAAGAGATCCCAATGCGGAAATGTCCTTTGCTGATAAACTCGGAGCCAGTATACAGGTTACGATTTTAGGAGTTGTAATCGTATTGCTGGCATTGGTGTTGCTTTATTTTGCAATCAATATTATGGAAAGACTGCTGCGTGTGCAAAAAAAACCCGCAGGAGAGACTAAAGAGGAAAAACCCTCTAAAGCTGTTGCGGCGGAACCTGTTGAAGAGGAAAACCAAGCTGCAGCCGACCAGCAGGACAACGAAGAGCTGATCGCGGTCATTACTGCGGCGATTGCGGCAAGCATGGAAACGTCAACCCATAACATTGTGGTTCGAAACATTGTAAGAACCGCAGATACCACCCCTGCATGGGGTAAGGCCGGAAGGGTTGAACAAATCAATCAGATGTATCGAGTGTAGGGTTCACAGCACATAAGTTGCACATCCGGATAAAGGATCGGTAAAAATCAAAAAAATAACCATAAGGGATAAATAGAAGGAGGAACATCAAAATGAAAAAGTTTAAAATTACGGTGAACGGTGTGAGCTATGAAGTGGATGTAGAAGAAGTAGGACAGGGAGGGGCAGCGCAGTCCGTATCGCAACCGGCGGCTCAAGGGGCACCTCAAGCAGCTCCACAACCCGCCGCTAAACCGGCTCAACCCGCAGCACCTAAAAAAGCGGAACCGAAAAAGGAAGAAGCCCCCGCAGCTCCTGCAGGAGCCCAATCCATAGAAGCTCCTATGCCGGGGAACATTTGGAAAGTATTAGTGCAAGAAGGAGACAAAATAGAAGAGGGGCAAGCCCTGATTATTTTAGAAGCCATGAAGATGGAAAACGAAATCAGCGCTCCCGCAGCGGGAACCGTTGCAAAAGTGCATGTTGAGGAAGGTGCATCCGTAGACAGTGGAGATGTATTAGTATCATTGAATTAAGAAAATAGAAACTGATTGAAAGGAGATGCACACATGGTTGATGTTTTTATAGATTTTTTAGGGAGCACCGGGTTTATGAACTTAACGATTCAGCATATGATTATGTTGGTCATAGCCTGTTTTCTGTTGTTCCTGGCAATCGGAAAAGGATTTGAACCCTTACTGCTGGTTCCGATTTCCTTTGGAATGTTACTTACGAATCTGCCCCTATCGGGAGTCATGGAGCCCATGACGGTAATGTTTGAAATCCTTACTCCCGGTGGCGGAACAGAAGGAATCATTGAAACCGGGATGGAAGTGGAACGGGTGGTTCAAAATCCCGGAGGTTTACTGCAGCACTTCTATACTGGAAACCAATTGGGGATTTTCCCACCGCTGATTTTCCTCGGTGTTGGAGCCATGACCGACTTCGGACCCTTAATTGCCAATCCTAAGAGTGTGTTTTTAGGGGCTGCGGCTCAGTTTGGAATTTTCTTTACCTTTATCGGTGCAATCCTTATGGGCTTTACGCCACAAGCCGCCGGTTCTATCGGAATCATCGGTGGAGCCGACGGACCGACGGCCATTTTGGTAGCTTCCCAGTTAGCGCCCCATTTACTGGGTCCGATTGCGGTAGCCGCCTATTCCTATATGGCCCTGGTGCCTATTATTCAGCCGCCGATTATGATGGCCCTGACCAATAGCGAAGAGCGAAAAATCAAAATGGAACAGTTGCGTCCGGTTTCCAAGAAGGAAAAAATCATTTTCCCGATTCTGGTGGCCATTATTGTAAGCTTACTATTACCGCCGGCAACGCCGCTGATCGGTATGTTGATGTTCGGAAATCTGTTAAAAGAATGTACCGTTACCGATCGCCTGTCCCAGACAGCGCAAAATGAGCTAATCAACATCGTAACAATTTTGCTGGGAATCAGTGTGGGAGCTTCCGCAAGGGCAGAGCAGTTTTTAGAATTTGAAACCATCCAGATTATCATTTTAGGAGTGGTTGCCTTTGGTGTGGGAACGGCCTCCGGTGTGATCATTGCAAAACTGATGAACAAAATTTCGAAAAAAGCCATCAATCCCTTGATTGG
>PWEO01000074.1 GCA_003553525.1 Clostridiaceae bacterium | reverse complement strand
TTAAGGAGAAAAACGACTTTGAAAAAGGTTGTATGTATTAATAGAAGTTATGGTTTATAACGAAAATTATGGACTACAAGGAAGGTTATGGGGTATAAGGAAGGTTATGAACTTTGGCAAGGATTGCAATTAAGCCCAAAAAGGCCGGGTTTTCACAGTGAAAACCCGGCCTTTTGCTATGCTTTTTTCCTCAACTCTTTCACTCTTTCTTTTTTCGTCTCTATCTTTTGATTCTGTTGCTTCTTTATTCATTTATTTCCTTCCTTCATTTCTTTCAGCCGGCGAGCTGCCTTTGCCCCGCTTTCATCCTTCTGTTCTTCTTTTTCCTTTTGTTGTTCCTCTTGTTCTTTCACTTCTTGCTCCTGATCCCTGCCATCCTGAATCAGTATGTACTGCAGGCTGTTCTTTCCAACAATTGCAGGCACTTGTATTCCCTTGAGCAGTAAATAAAAACCGATCCCTGTAATGGCTCCGGCACTGTCAATTATAACGTCGGAAACCTCTCCGCTTCGACCGGGAATAAAGGTTTGGTGAAATTCGTCGGTCCCCGCATAAACAGTGGCCAGAATCCATGCGTAAAGTACTCCCTTTTTCCCCGAATAACCGGAGATTTGAAAGGCTCTGACCGATAAGATCCCAAGGACTGCATAAACCCCGAAATGGGCCCCTTTTCGAAAGAGAAAATGGAGAACTTCCTCGTTAACGTCAATAAAGGGAAAAACAGTAGCCATGACGCTGCTGATCAGGGCTACGATTTGTCCGCTGGATGCCCCGGATACGTCCCCCGGCTGATGGGAAAACCAGAAAATGAGCCCCATCCAAAGAACCACCGGCAACCAGGCTGTAACTATTGTTGATTTCTTCATCTTCATGTTCCCCTCTCCCATCGATAAAACCGTTACCTCAAAGCTTTCGCTAAATTATTTGCCGAACCGATACACTAAGGCCAGCCCCAGTCCAAAGGTCACCAGGGGAAAAAAACCGATGGCCCCCGGCATAACCATTCTGAAAGACCCGATAATCAGCCCCGTGAAAAAAAACAGAATCTCCGACATATATAAGCCAAACAGGGTTTTTAGTACCTTGGCCAGCATAAAAACTCCCGTGGCCGCCCCTGTAACAAAAACGACCAGCGTTACCATCTGAAATTCCCGTACCGCCTCTAATATGGATTCATACAGCCCTAACACAATTAACACCGCACTTCCCGAAACTCCGGGGATCATCATCGTGGCACTGGATACAAATCCCGCTAAAAATATCTGGGGAACCGTCAATGCTCCTCCCATAAATAATGTGGGAAGTTCCAACAGACTAACCGATAAAATTACCCCGGTTATCAAAAGAAGTAACCGCTTATTCGTAACTCCTTTGGTCCGCTTTAAAATAAAAGGAATAGACATTATCAAGCATCCTAAAATAAAGGCATAGGTAGGATCGGGATGATTCTCAAACAAAAAAGAGAGCAGTGCTCCCCCGGCAAAAACCCCCACTAGGGCACCGATCCCCATGGCGATATAGGGCTTGATATGAAATCGCAGTAAATCCTGCAGCATTTTCTCATACATCCCGAAGATCACCATAATCGTACCTCCGCTAACCCCGGGAATAATCACCCCCGCACCCAGTATGATGCCCCGAACCCATAAAATAAGCTGGGCTTTACTTCTTAAATATCCTCTGACCATTGTTTTTCCCAAGTTCCACACCCCTGTTGATTTTATTGATTCCAAATATGATTCTATAGCATTTTATTAATGTTTTTCTGCTTCCCCGAACACCCTCGACTTCAGTGGCGAGAGGCTCAATGTATATTATTTACAGGATTTCGCATTAAAAAAACTTCATTTAACATACTCTATATGATAGAATACCTTATTATGTAATAAAAATAAAGAAAAACTCTGTAAGGATGTGTTTATTTGCTTCAAAATATTGATGAAAGCCTTTTTTTCAGGCTATATACTCTTTCTATAGAAAATAATGTATTAGAGCACTGGATGGTGTTTATCACCAATGCTTCCTCCCTTGTATTCGCCGGGATGTATCTCGCCCTGCTGATTACTCTGTTCATCAAAAAAGACCAAAAATTTATACCGGCCTTAGTCGGTCCTTTTTTGGCCTATTTATCAGTCTCTGTGATTCGCTTTTTTCATCATAGACCCCGACCCTTTATCGCTCTGGATATCGAGAGTCTGATTTACCATGAAGCTTCCGGCTCCATGCCCAGTATGCATGCGGCCAGTGCCTTTGCCATCGCCATGGCTATTTATTTGACCCATAAGAAATTCGGAGTACCCGCCATAGGTTTAGCAATTCTCACCGGCCTTTCCCGTGTTATGGTGGGGGTGCATTTCCCCCTGGATATTCTTACAGGAGGGCTCCTATCTGCAACTATATTGTACGGAATCTACCGTGTTTTTTACTCCAGAAAAAGTATCAGACAAAGCTATTTTATTTCCAAGGTTTTATAGGAGGATTTTAATGAAAAAATATACAAAAGATGAGTTAACCGATGATCTATTGACAAAAGAAGAGTTGCAAATACGCTATCAAAAAGCCCTTATGCATTTACGGGATGCTCAGGATCTGAACCGTAAATATCAGCTGATTTTAGAAGAGGTCAATGACGGTTATTGGGAGCTGAATCTCATCAAAGATGAGTTTACCCTGCGCTCAAAATATTACCGGAGTCACGGTATCATTCCCACATTGAAGATCCAACGTAAAGAAAGGTGGCAGGAGCTGATTCATCCCAAGGACCGGGAGAACTTTCATCAAGCCCTTGAGACCTTCTTACGCTCCGATAAAAAAACCTTTAAATTTACCCACCGATTAAAAACCCGGGATGATGAATACCAATGGGTCTTAGCCACGGGCTTCGGCCTTCGGGACGAGATGGGAACCCCGAAGCGGATCATGGGCACCCATATGACCGTATCAAAATAAGGACGGTCCAAGAAACCCTTTACCTTCATGAGCCAAGGCTTGGATTTTTCATGCCCCAAGGATTAATTTTTCACTAATCTAACAATCAGTTTTCCTCCATCAGCCACGGTAGAGGATCCAAGGCTTTATTGTTTAGGCGAAGCTCAAAGTGCAGATGAGGTCCTGTGGATCGACCGGTACTGCCGATGGTGGCAATAAGATCTCCCTTCTTTACGAAGTCTCCCACCTTTACGAGATTTTCCGCGTTATGGGCATACCGGGTGCTTAGCCCTTTGCCATGATCGATTTCAATCAAGTTGCCATAGCTCACGCCCGTAAAATTTTTTGTTACCACACCGGATTTCACAGCGACGACGGGTGTTCCCGTCGGTGCGGGAATATCAATGCCCCGATGGAAGCGGATATCTCCCTCAAAGGGATCTTTTCGATAGCCGAAATCCGAGGATAATCGCTGAGAACCGGGAACCGGCCAGTACCTTTCCTTTTCGAATACCGGAATACTGAACCGTTGATTTATTAAATCAAACGCCTCATATATATCCTTTATTCTTATGCGCAGATTCTGCTGATGTTGCAGTTCCTGTTCAATGGATTGTAAAATTTCTTGTGAAAGGGATTTAGTATTCGTTGAGGCTTCTCCTTCACGCACTGCCTTCTCCGTTAAATCCAGATAAGAACCCGCAATCATTTTATGCAGTGTATCGAGATTTCCTGCTCTTTTATCCTCTCCGATTTCCTTTCCTTCAATATGATTATTCAAAATCCACTGGGCACCTTCAACAATGGATTCTTCCGCAGTGAACCAGCCCTTCTCGTAAGCGGTCTCACCGGCAGACTTTACAGGTTCTCTCTCCAGGGCTCCTATGCCAAAAAAGTTGTATACGGTTCGCGGCTCCACCGGGGCTCCCCCAAGATGGTCCACCAATAATCCCTCATACAGGATTGCTGTGGACTCGCGGTAATTTTCCATGACCAGGGCCATAAGATAAACCTCATTGAGTTCCGTAACCTCTCCCGCCTTTAAAAATGCCTCGCCGATTTCTTCAAAAAATCCTTGCCCGGATAGGAATTGACTAAATGTTTGATTGATTTCCTCCTCTGAAATTCCCGAAGAAACCCCTGTATTCAGTTGCAAAAATTGATACCACTCTTCCGGTATTCCCTCATTCGCTTCCTCTGTATAATTTTTATTTAACCATCCGGTCTGATGATCCTTTCGTATTTTCAGCCAGCTTTCATGGCTCTGTACTACAGGGTATATTTCCCCTGCCGCTACTTTTCCCAGTAGCTTTGCTGAGGCGGAAGGCTCTTGTCGAAAATTTACCGACCTATGGGTAATTCTAATAAATTCGGTTGAAAGTTTTTCCATGATTATGTTTCTTTGCACTTGAGATTTTTCGACCCATCCTTCCATAGCTTCAGTTTTAATAAGCAGAAAGTTGTTGATTTCATCCAAAACGACATGCTTCTCATTGTCCTTTATCCCATGTTCCAGGGTTCCCACAATCTTATATCCCTTTGCCGGGCCCTCCCTGAAAACTATATCTTCATACTCTGTTTCACTGTCGGATTCAGTGCCGGTTTCCCTGACACCCTCATCAGCAGCATCCGCTTCCAAATTATTATTCCACCGGCCATTATTTTCATCCCCAAGTAATACCATTCCTGATGCGATTTCCCTGTAAATCCAGGGGCGTGGTTGAAAACTTAAAGGATTTAACAATGTATAGATCTTTTGTGCATTGATATCTCCATCATCAAAAATAGTACTGCTCATTTCGTCGATAAAAGTATCTTCATAATAGGTAATCGTTATATAAGTGCCCCCCCGTTTGTCATAGAGGGTTTCCAGCTCCTCTTCAAGGGGATATCCCCATGGCTCGGCCGTAGTGAACATCACAAATATCAGCATAGTGATCAGCGGGATACTAAATACATTTCGGTTATTTTTCATGTGAAACAGCTCCTAAAAGGTTTTAGAATTCAACACCGACACTTGCATTGGCCTTTCTGTTCATCCTGTTCATAAGAATACCTTTAAACCATTGATCCTAAAATATCTTTATTTATACCCATTTTTTTCGCCTTCAACTGGCCGTTGATTTTTTTTTGTGAATAGTTTTTCATTTGGATTTTTTTCATGTTCAGGTTGATCGGCACCTTCGTTTCCCTGTGTATATGTGCATCAAATGTGCATAAGATGAAGATTTTTAACAGCTGCAATCCCAAAGTTATCCACAGGGCTTTTCAGCCTTGGGGTTCCTTCGCTGCCCTTCAACCTATTTCAAAATATAAACTTGATGAACAAACACAGTCAAATATAAATCTATCATTTTGCATGAAAATAACCCGTTTCTAAGACAAAGGGGACAGAGAGGACAATTACTCCGTCCCCCTGTCCCCTTTGTCTTTTCAGTGCTGCTGTTAATCATCGTCCTCCGGATCTTCATCCTCCGGCGGGTCCTCTTCTTCTTCTTCTTCTTCTTCCGGTTCAGGCTCCGGAATGGCTCTGTACAGATAAGTTACCCGTTGGGAACCGCTGCTAATGGAGCCTTCCTGTGGCGCTCCGGCGGGGTCGATACCGACAAATTCGTAGCCCTCAAAGGATCGCTCCCGAGTGGTATAACCCGTTCCGATTCTTCCGCTTGCAGCTTCTCTGGAATCCCTTAGGGTTCCGATAAACTCTCCGTCTTCATCCACTTCCATATATCGTACACTGACGCTTCCGGTGCCGTGTACATCGGGATCAAAGGTATCCCGTTCCTCATAGCTTAATGGCCGGCGATACTGGAAATCTCTGGGTTTGATTCCATCGTGCTCATCGGGATCGTAAGTCACCGGCGCTACAATATATACTCTTTCCACGATTTCACCGGATGGCGTTGAGTCGGTGGCAATGGTGCCCGTAGGCTCATGAATTCGTACGAGTTGATGAACGTTGCACTCTTCCGTGGGCTCCGTGCCTCTGATAAACAGTTCCGTAATTACCTGGGACCCTCTGGGATCCCGCTCGCAAAGTTCTGTGGGCAGCATCCCCGAGGTAGCGCAGACTTCCACTTCAATAATGTTGTCGGGACGTTCGAAATCTTTGTTCGGATATTCCATCTCATCATGGATGCGTCCCATGATTTTGGACCACAGTTCTGCAGAGACTACACTGCTGGTTTCCAAGGATTCCTCGGGTAAATCAAAACCGATCCATGTGGCTCCGGAAAGGTAGGGAGTATAACCTACAAACCAGGCATCCTGTTGTCTCTGGGATGTACCGGTTTTTCCCGACACCGGGATGCCTGCATTATTTTCCCGAATCGCCGCCTGCCATCCGTACCCCTCATTGGCCGGGGTTACCGCATGGCGCATGATATCCGTCATCAGATAAGCAACTTCGGGGTCTACAATCCGCTTCTTTTCGGGACGATTCTCTAGAATCACATTACCCTTAGCATCCTCCACATGGGTATAGGAGATCAATTCGCTGTAGACTCCTTCGTTGGCAATCATATTAAAGGCACGATTCATTTGGTAAGGAGAAGTATCCGCAGAACCTAATACATGAGAATAATTAGGATTCGGAATATTTATTCCCATTTCACTTAAATACTCCGCCATTACCTGCTGGGAACCGGCTACTGTGGGAGCCAGCTCGTCCAGCAGTCTTGTAGCCGTAACGTTACTGGATATTCGAATCCCTTCCCGAAGATTAATCAGTCCTAAATATCCGGTGTTTCCCACATTTCTCGGGTGAGGGTCTTCCGGATTGTTAAAGTCAAAGTACACAGGAATATCATCGATGACACTGGCCGCTGTATGGTTATTATCCAGCGCGGGAAGATAAGCGGCTAAGGGTTTCATACTGGAACCCGTAGGTCTTCCCCGGCCGTGGGCCCGGTTAAAAATTCTTCTCCCGGAAGTTTCCCGACCGCCCATAAAGGCTTTGATCTCTCCCGTTGCCGGATCGGAGATCACCATGGCCGCCTGGGGCTGAACATTTCCTAACTCATCCCTGAGAAGATTTCCCTCATCGTCCAATACATTTCTAGGGAAGTTGTCCCGATTATTAAACTCCTCTTCCGCTATTTCCTGCATCCGTCGATCCAAGGTGCTGTGTATGCGCAGGCCTCCAAAACCCAAGAGTCTTGAGGCTTCCTGCTCCGTATAACCCTCTTCGATTAAGGCTTCCTTGACTTCGTCCTTTACCAGATCCGCAAAATGCGAAGAAAGTCCGGATTCCTGGTATCGGCCGGGGTCGATTCTTCCATGAAGGGCTTCCGTACTTCGTCGGGCCTCCCGGTGTTCCTCTGCCGTGATAAAATCATGATAAAGCATCATATCCAATACCAATCGTATTCTCGGAACGCTTCGCTCGTCGAACACGATAATTAAATCTCCGGAATCATCCAGAACAACCATATCTTCCGTTACACTTGCTTCCGGAACGTATCGCACCGGTGAATACCTGGAGGGGTTTCGTGCAATCCCTGCGAGGATGGCTCCCTCAAGGAGGTCCAATTCCGAGACGGATTTGGAAAAATAGGCCTGGGATGCGGCCTCCACTCCGTGGTTTTGCCCTCCTAAATTGATCGTATTTAAATATACTTCCAGAATCTGATCCTTCGCCAGAATATTTTCGATTTCCAGGGCGTAATAGGCATCCTGTATTTTCCGGGTATAGGTTTGCTCATGGGTCAAATAAAGATTTTTCGCCAATTGTTGGGTAATGGTACTTCCTCCCTGCTGGGATCCCGTTCGAAAATTGGTCCAGGCGGCTCCCACAATCCGCCGATAATCCAAACCGTCATGTTCCCAAAAGCGGGCGTCCTCAATGGCAATAAAAGCATCGATCACATGGTCGGGTATTTCCGAGTAATCCACGATGATCCGCTGTTCTTCCTCCTCAATCCGCTCCAGCTGATTGCCTTCGTTGTCATAAATAAAGGAGTTCTCACCCAGTAAACTGTACATGTTTTGGGGATCGATATCCGGGGTTTCCTCCAAAGCGCTCTGTACAAAACTTAAGGCGTACCCCCCAATAAGTACCCCCGCAATAAACAGTATTGTCATCATCAACCCGAAACTTCGAAGTACTACCTTTAAGCCTTTTCTCTTTTTCTTCTTAGGTTTCGGTGCCCTTGTATTTTTTTCGTAAGACATCTATTTTCCCCCTAGTCGCACTTGAATTTAACTCTTATAAATTTCTAATCATACTATATTATAACATTTATTCCCTGATTTCGAGAATTAAATCGAAAATGAGTCTCAAGTAGCACATAAAACACAAAGAAAAACACAAAGGGGACGGAGGTTTTTGTGTCAAAACACAAAGGGGACGGAGGTTTTTGTGTCATGGATTTCACTAAACCCAGTTCCGCATCTTACCGAGGGTTTCATAAGGCGTTTGCGACTACAGTCAGCGGTGTGCTCTTTATACCACTAAAAACGCTACAAAAAAGAACCCTGAAAACTAGGGTTCTTAAGTACTCTTTAGGTTTCTTTATTGAGTTTTTTTATTGAGTTTCTTTATTGTGTTTTATAAATTCCTCTGTGGATTTCTAATAAAATAGGGTATTAATGTATACTATACTATTATTTTGTTGTATTATTTTGTTGTATTAATAAGGGTGAAAATAATTATAAATACCAAGGAGGAGACTACACTATGAAAATAGAAATGTGGGGCGACTATGTATGCCCCTTTTGCTATATGGGCAAACGACATTTGGACATTGCACTGAGAGAACTGCATCTTACCGAGGATGTCGATATTAAATTCAGAAGCTTTCAGTTAAATCC
>PWEO01000106.1 GCA_003553525.1 Clostridiaceae bacterium | reverse complement strand
GCCTGGGAATAACAATCGTAAATCGACAGGCAGGTGATCAAACATGAAAATTTTTACGGTGACGCTGATGCAATTAAAAGGATTTTTCAGAAAAAAAACCGCCTGGTTATTGCTTATTTTACTCCCTTTGGGGTTTTCCTATTTTGCATTCGGGCTCTTTGAAGGAGAAGCCTCAGGGACGAAAATCCCTGTGGTCCTGGTGGATGAAGATGTAAGCGACTATTCAAAAATGCTGATTGATTTACTGAGAGAGGAATCTTATCTGGAGGTTCGGGAAAAAAGTCTGGAAAGCGGGCTGCTGGATTTGCGGGAAAATCGGGTGGAAGGAGTTTACCGGATTGAAGCGGGGTTTGAAGAGCGGATTCGAAGGGATCGCGTGCCGGAGCTGATTGCCTATACTTCGCCTCTTGGGCAAGGGGGCAGTGCCGTAGGGGAGATTGTGATATCCAGAAGCATCCGGATTTTAAGCAGTGCCAGGGCTGCAAATATCATTGTTTCCGAGGCGGAAAATACGGGGAGCTCAGAAGATCACGATGCTCTGTGGCAACACTCCTTTGAGAAGTCTGAGTCCTACTGGGAGCCGGAGCCTCTGATGACCCTGTCTTTGGAAGAAGTATTTGCGGGGGGAGGCAGGACGCAAGTAAAAAGGAGCCCCGGAAAATTAGGGGCGGCAGGCCTTCTTGCGGGGCCCCAGGGATTAATCATCATTTATAGTGCGTTGTTTTCCCTTTGGATTTTTTACAAAAGACGGGAAGAGGAGTTCACGGGACTTCTTAAAAGACAGGAATTGATTGTGGGGAAAGTTTCCCTAGCCATAGGGAAGTTTACAGGGGATTTTTTATTTCTTACAATACATCATGCATTGCTGATTTTAAGTATTTACCGTATACAGAGTCAAACCCTAAGGGGGGATCTTATCCATCACATTCTATTACTATTGATGATGCAGGTGCTGTTTATCGGATTATGGACAGTCATCAGCAAACTGTCCCTGGGAAAAGAGGGGATGGTTGTAGGTCTTCCTATAGGAGTTTTAGTTACCTCCATGATCTCCGGGGCGCTCTGGCCGGCAGAACTTCTTCCCGGGGCCCTGCAAAGGCTTTCAATGATAATCCCTCAAGGGATTTATATGCAAGGGGTGGAGTATAGTTATTTAGGAGACCGGACAGCTTTTTACGGGATACTGATCTGGGGGACGGGTATGGGAATGATCCTTCTTTGGATTGGTTTTAAGAAAAAAAGCAGCCGAGAAGTGACATAAAAAAACCGGAGGCCCCATTTGGGAATCTCCGGTTTTTTATTTGTAGCATCTTTGAACTTAAGACTTTAACAGTTACCTTTCGGATCGCTTATTTACTTTTTGTTCTTTAAATCATGTTTTTCCATATACTTGTTCTTCTCTTTTGCAAGGACGCCGCCGAGAAGAAGCAGTGCAACCAAGTTCGGTGCGATCATCAGACCGTTTAAGGTATCGGCAACGCCCCAGATAACTTCAAGGCCACCAACGGCTCCGATAAATAGGAAAGCTAAGAATAACAGTCGGTAAGGAATAACAATATTACGTCCGAAGATGTATTCCCAACTCTTCTCACCGTAGAAGTTCCAGGTAAGCATGGTGGTGTAGGCGAAGAATACGATGGAAATTAAAATAATGTATCCTCCAGGTCCCGGAAGACCACGGTTAAAGGCTGCGGTTGTTAAGTCCGCTCCGGTTTCACCGGTTGCTAAGGCTCCTGTGGTTAAAATAACTAAGGAAGTCATGGTACAAACGATGATTGTATCAATAAATACTTCCCAGATTCCCCACATACCTTGTCGTGAAGGACTGTTCTTTGCTTGAGCATGCACGATGGAAGCGGCCCCAAGACCGGCTTCGTTGGAGAATACTCCTCGGGCAATACCAAAGCGAATGGTTGCGGCTACAGCAACACCGGCACCGCCGGCTCCGGCAGCGTAAGGATTAAAGGCGTAATAGAAAATATCTCCCAAAGCTGCGGGAATTTCCGTGATATTTAAAACTAAAATAATTACTGAACCTACGATATAGATAACCGCCATGGTGGGAACTACTCTTTCTGCAGTTTTTGCAATCCGCTCAATTCCACCAAGGGTTACGAGACCTACTAAGATTACGATTACGACTCCTGTTATCCAGGGTTCGATTCCAAACTCTACCATTGCGGTTGCCACGGTGTTGGATTGTACCATGTTTCCAATACCAAGAGCGGCAAGTCCTGCAAAGATAGCGTAAAGGATGGCTAACCATTTCCAGCCGGTACCCAAACCATTTTCAATGTACTGCATAACTCCACCGGAAAAAGATCCGTCGGGATTGGTATTTCTAAACTTTACCCCTAGGGAAGCTTCCCCGAATTTCGTTGCCATACCTACTAAAGCGGAAAGCCACATCCAGAATACGGCTCCCGGTCCACCAAGATAGATGGCGGTTGCCACACCGGCGATATTTCCAACACCGATGGTAGCCGCCATTGCGGAACTTACGGATTGGAAGGAGGTGATGGCTCCCAGTTCTTCATCATCTTCGTCCTTATCTTTTTTAAACATGGCACCGAAGGTATATTTCCATGCATGTCCCAGATGAGTAAATTGAAAAAATCCGATACGAATCGTTAAATATAAACCGGTAGCAATAAGTAATATTAGGAATGGGGGTCCCCAAACTATATCACCTATGGCATTACTTAAATTAATAATTGCGTCCAAATTTACAACCTCCTTATAATGAATGATTTTTTTAAAAAACCTTCAATCTTAAAGACCTATAAACATGAATAGGTAGGAAATCCTGATGAAGGACTCCTGAGTAAGATTTTTCTTCCCTCCTTTCATATGGTATAGTTTAGTTATGTCGCAGGGAATCATCCTGAAGGATAATTCAGAAATATCAGATAGTTCCCGTGCTTAGAAATAAATATACCACAGAAACAAAAAAAATAAAAGAACTTCTGAGGAATTTGTCTTAGATAAATCAGGAAAAGTGGACAATTCGACATATTAGGAAAATACTATGCAAATGAAGGATTGAATCTTTGTGATTTCCGTTGTGAATCAATTTAAAATATTTAAAGCCTTAAAAATAAAAAAAAATTTTTATGAACAGAGATCTTTATACATGTTGAAAAAAGGTAAGGATACAAAAAATGCATAAATTAAGGGCCTCGAAAGACCCTGAAAAATATTGACAGAAAATTTAAATGATTATATAATGTGTTTAAATATTTTACTCGCTAAAATATTTGTTTTAAAAACTTTTTTAAAGGAGGAGTATGAATGAAGAAAAAGTTAATTTTGCTGTTGGCCTTGCTAATGGTGATGAGTTTGTTCCTTGCAGCTTGCGGAACAGACGAAGATCCGGTAGATGAGGACGAAAACGGCGAAGCAGTAGAAGGAGAGAACGGCGACGACGACGAAGGTGAAGACGAAGAAGCAGCACATGAACTTGGTGGGTTATTAACCATCGGGGTTACGGAAATTTCCGGTAACTTTAACCCGGCGTATTATTCTTCAAGCTATGACGGTTACGTTGTAGACTTAACGTTCCAAACTCTAATGAACAGAGACATCGACGGTAACTGGGTAATGGAAGCCGCAGATGACTGGGAATTTAGTGAAGACGGTACGCAAGTAACCTTCTACATGAATGAAGACAATTATTTCTCAGATGGAGAGCAAGTAACGGCTCATGACGTAGTATGGTCATACAAGCTACTTTCTGACCCATCCTACACCGGACGATACGGTTCTATCGCTAACTCACTACTTGGATATGACGAGTATGCTGATGGCGAAACTGAAGATTTCCCTGGAGTAGTAGCAGAAGATGATTTCACCGTAGTATTTACTTTCCAAGAGCCACTAAGAACCAACATCGTAAACACCACATTCCACATTATGCCTGAGCATTATTACGGCGAAGCTATGGAATATGGTGACACCGAAGGCGTTACGGAATTAAGTGCTGAGCCAATTGGTTCCGGACCATATTTAATGGTGGATTTTGCACCTGAAGAGTATGTATTCCTTCAAAGAAACATGGATTACATGTACGAAGATCAGTTCTTAGTTGAAGAAATCCTAATTCAAGCAACTGAAATGACTACTGAAATGGATGACTTATTAACCGGTTCCGTAGACTTATTAGCAGGACAAATCCAAGCTGATAATATTCGGGATGCTGAAGCTGCAGAAAACATTCAGTTAAATGAATATCCAAGAAGTGGATACGGATACATCAAAACCAATCACGAATTTGGTCCAACCACTGAAAGAGAAGTTCGACAAGCACTTTACTATTCTTTCAATCTTGAAGAGTTTGTAGATGAGTACTTCGAAGGTTTTGCAACGACTCAGTACCACCCATATTCGCAAGAATCCTGGGCAGTAACTGACGAATGGGTAGACTCAATCGCATCTTATGACTTTGATATGGACACAGCTGCGCAGATTCTTGATGACGCCGGTTGGGTAGTTGGAGACAGCGGATACAGAGAACGAGACGGCGAAGTATTGGAGCTTTTCATCCTGACTATGCCTGATCATGATATCCTTGAAACTCTAGTACCAATGTGGGAAAGAGACTGGGGCAATGGTCTTAACATTCAGTTAAACATTGCACAACAAGACTTTAACTCTATCCTGGATACTGTAATCTATGACTCTGATGCTAACGTTGAAGAGTGGAGCATGTTCTTCTTAGCAACAACGATTACAAGCTACGATCCTCATGGTACAGTAGAAGGTTCTTTCCATTCTCGACACATCGGATCCGGACAAAACAACACATCAAGATACTCTAACCCAGAGTTAGACCAAATGATGGACGATGCTGAAAGAATTATGGATCAAGATGAAGCGATTCCTGTATACCAGGAAATTGGTGAAATCTTAACTGAAGATGCAGCATTCATGCCTGTATATGCCAACACTTACTTTGATTTCTATGACGAAAAACTTGTAGATTTCGAAACTCACGGTATTTACAACTGGGTAGCAGCAATGCGACACGCAAGAATTGAAGAGTAAAGGAAACAAGCAATAAGCAGTGAAACAATTAAATAGGAGTATTTAAGTCCGAGGACTTAAGTTCCATGAAAAATACATTGAAAGGCAATTCTACGAATTATGTAGGATTGCCTTCGATGTCAGAAAAGAGAGTTTTTTGATAATTTAAAATATTACTAGACGACATATTGAGGAGTGAAGGGTATGCTTAGATTTTTAGGGAAACGTATACTACAGTTAATCCCAACAATGCTGATTATCTCTTTATTGATATTCATTGTATTGGACTTTATGCCGGGGGACCAGGTACAGGCCTATTTAGGAGTAGGATCGGAAGTATCGCCGGCAAGACAGGAACAAATTCGTGAACAACTGGGTTTAAACGAGCCACTTCCCGTTCAGTATTTATTATGGCTGGGGCGGGTAGCTAGAGGAGATTTAGGAAGAACCAATATTTATAATGCAGATGTTAGTGATGTGATTTTCGGATTCATATGGAATTCCTTCTTACTAAACATATTTGCGTTGATTTTCGCCTTACTTATCGCCATACCCGTGGGCATTAAATCTGCGGTGAAGAAGTATGGCCTATTTGACAATTTCTTTACGGTATTTTCTTTGGCAGGCGTATCCATGCCTACGTTTTTCTTTGCTTTGATTTTAATATTTCTCTTTGCAAGGAATATCGATTGGATTCCCCTGAATGGAATGAGAACCCCCATAATGGCGGTTCGTGGATATGAGAGTTTATGGCAAAACATCACGGATGTCGGCAGACATATGATATTACCGGTAACCGTACTAACCATGACTAGTTTAGCAACCTTAACCCGTTACACAAGAAACTCTGTAATAGAGGTAATTAACCAAGACTATATTCGAACTGCGCGATCCAAAGGATTAAAAGAAAAGGTGGTAATCTATAAACATGCCTTTAGAAATGCCTTGCTTCCCTTAATTACTATCCTGGGAATGTGGGTACCCGCCTTATTCGGTGGAGCGATCTTACTTGAGACCGTATTCCTATGGCCGGGGATTGGAAGAGTATTACTGAACGGTATTACCAGTCAGGATCTATCACTAGTAATGGCAACTCTAGTATTCTATGCACTCTTAAGAGTAATCGGCAATCTTTTAGCCGACGTTTCTTACGGGTTGGCAGATCCTAGAGTACGAGTAAAGTAGGAGGAGGGAAAATATGACTGAAGCAAATGTAGAAGAAAAAGTTAATGCTCCCCGCTTGAAGCCAGAAGGTCCCTGGAAGATTGCGTGGAAACGATTTAAAAAAAATAAAATTGCTGTGGTCGGTGGAGTAAGCTTTATACTCATCGTCCTTGCAGTAATAATTATACCAATGATTTATGCTTTTAACTTATGGCGAGATGTTGAAGGGGTTACCACGGGTCAGCTTATACGGGAAACCGTGAATGTGGACCTTAGAGCTCAAGAGTTCCAATTGGCAAACTCGGAGCAGCCTCCTTCAAGAGAAAATCTCCTGGGTACTGACCGACAAGGTCGGGATGTTATGTTTCGATTATTCTATGGTGGACGAATCTCCATGATGGTTGGGGTATTATCCGCTTTCTTAACGGTAACTTTAGGAACCTTGGTTGGAGGGGTTGCCGGGTACTATGGAGGGAAAATTGATGCTTTTCTCATGCGTTTTGCAGAGATTGTCCAGTCCATACCGTTCCTACCTATGATGATGGTAATTTCCGCAGCCATGCGCTGGGTTCCTTCGGAACAGACGATGCTCGTTGTAGTATTTGTTGTCGGTATTCTAAGCTGGCCGGGCCTCTCCCGAGTGGTTCGTGGGCAAATTCTTTCCCTTCGTGAGCAGGAGTTCATGCAGGCGACGGAAATCCTTGGAATTTCAGACACATCAAGAATTGTACGGCACTTACTGCCTAATGTACTTGCTTATATAATTGTAAGTGCGACCCTTGGAATGGGTGGAGCGATCCTGCTTGAAGCGGGGCTGTCCTTCCTAGGTTTAGGTGTATCGCCACCAATGCCCAGTTGGGGTAATATGATTCAAACTGCCCGAAACTCTACGGTTTTCCAGAGCTATCCATGGATCTGGGTTCCACCGGGTATGATGATTATGTTTACAGTTATTAGTGTGAATTTATTAGGTGAAGGTCTTCGAGATGCTTTCGACCCAAAAGAGATTAGGTAGGTGTTGATATGAAGGAAATATTAAAAGTAGAAAATCTGACAACTCATTTCTTTACCGATAAAGGTGTAGTACGGGCGGTAGACGGCAACAGCTTCAGCATTTATGAAGGGAAAACCCTTGGTGTTGTAGGAGAGTCGGGATGTGGTAAGAGTATTACCGCCATGAGTATCTTAAACTTAATTGAAAAGCCCGGGAAAATTGTAGACGGTTCTGTAAAATTCCTAGGCGAAGAATTAGTAGGAACCACGGACAAAAGAATTCGTGAAATTCGAGGAAATGAAATCTCGATGATTTTCCAAGAACCCATGACTTCTTTAAATCCTGTATTTAAAGTAGGAGACCAAATCGGTGAAGCATTAATTCTTCATCGAAACATGTCTCGAAAAGAAGCGAAAAACGTCGGCATTGAAATGCTGCAACTGGTTGGAATACCCAGAGCTGAAAAGGTAATTGATGATTATCCTCACCAATTATCCGGTGGTATGCGACAACGTGTAATGATCGCTATGGCCTTAGCTTGTAACCCGAAGCTGTTAATTGCCGATGAGCCGACAACGGCCTTGGACGTAACAATTCAAGCACAGATTTTGGCACTGATGAATCGATTGAAAACCGAAACCAATACCGCAATTATGATGATTACCCATGATTTAGGGGTAGTGGCACAAATGGCGGACCATGTACTGGTTATGTACTCCGGGAAAATTGTGGAGTCCGCGCCGGTAGGGGAAATTTATGGAGATCCAAAGCATCCTTATACCGTTGGACTGCTAAACTCCATTCCTCGGTTGGATGAAACCGTGGAGGAATTGAATACTATTGAAGGGACGGTACCGAGTCCTTTTGAATTACCGAAGGGATGCTACTTCGAACCGAGATGCGACAAACGAATGGAAATTTGTAAGCATAAACATCCCGAGACCTACAAAATCAACGAAAATCATACGGTGAGCTGCTATCTGTATGCGGAAGAGGGGGAAGAATAGAATATGCGAGATACGCGAGATACGAGAGAACCGATATTAGAAGTAAGAAACGTTAAAAAATATTTCCCCGTTAGCGCCGGACTATTTAAAAAACCCTTCCAAGTAAAAGCCGTAGATGATGTTTCCTTTACCATGTATAAAGGGGAAACCTTAGGTTTGGTAGGAGAGTCCGGTTGTGGGAAATCCACACTGGGAAGAACCATTGTACGATTGTACGAACCCACCGATGGAGAAATTATTTTCAAAGGAAATGATATTTCTCATTTAAGCAGTCATAAACTGAAATATCTGCGTCAACAAATGCAGTTGATATTTCAGGATCCCTATAGCTCTTTAAATCCCCGAATGAATGTAAACTCTATAGTAGGGGAAGCTATGCTTACCCATAAGCTTGTTAAAAAAGGACATGACTATGAGGATAAGGTAGTAGAAATTGTTGAAAAGTGCGGATTGGCCGCTTATCACGTAAACCGTTATCCCCACCAGTTTTCCGGTGGACAGCGACAACGTATCGGTGTTGCCCGTGCCCTGGCCCTAAATCCCGACTTTATCGTTGCGGATGAGCCGGTATCTGCTCTGGACGTGTCAGTGCAGTCTCAAGTACTGAATATGATGAATAGTCTGAAGGATGAGTTTGGTCTTTCTTACCTGTTTATTTCCCATGACTTGAGTGTAGTAAAGCATATCAGTGATCGAATCGGGGTAATGTACTTAGGTTCATTGGTTGAACTAACCAATAAAGACGCCTTGTATGAAAACCCGTTACATCCTTATACAAAAGCTTTGCTGGCTGCGATTCCCGAGCCGGATCCGAGAAAGATCAAAAAAATGGAAGCTATTAAAGGAGAGATCCCAAGTAATATTAATACACCTTCCGGTTGTAAATTCCATACGCGGTGCCCATATATGAAGGATCGTTGTAAGGAAGAGGTACCGGAGTTTAGAGAACTTGAAAAGGATCATTTTGTAGCTTGTCATTTTGCAGAGGAGATCTAAATGTTTAATCGAGATCCATTTTCCAAAAAAGATCAGAACTCTTCAAAAAAAGGACGGAATAAAGCCTTTGAGAAGAAAGAAATAGATGAAGATAAAAAAGATGTGGAGCTGGAAAAAGGGGATTTTCTTGCAATGATGATCGCCTTTGGGATGTACGCTATTCCGGTTTTACTGCTTGTGATTCTATTCTTTTTAGGTATCACCTGGCTACTCTTCGGGTAGCTCCTCAATGAAAAGCCCCTTTAATTAGGGGCTTTTTTTAAAATGAAAATAAGAAGGATCTGAAGAAATGTTCAGGAATTTATGGTACAATTTAAATGAACAGGAATAAAGATGAATGGATAGGGGGATGCATCATGCATTATAATGTGCTGATTGTGGACGATATGCCGGTCAATCGAAAACTGATGAAGAAAGTTCTGAAAAACAGCGTGGAGGAAGTTAACTTCTATGAAGCGGAGGACGGCTATCAAGCATTGGAAATGCTGGAGAAAAAAGAAATCGACTTGATTATACTTGATTTAATGATGCCTGGGAAAGACGGTTATCAGGTGCTTCGGGAAATCAAGGGACAGGAGCACTTAAAGGACATACCCGTTATCGTAAACTCCGCCGTGGATGATATGGCAAGCATTAAAGAAACCCTCACCCTTGGAGCCATTGACTACTTCACAAAACCTATTACACCGGATCAGATGAAGGTGATTATTCCCTTAAAAGTGCATAATGCCTTGAAGTTTTATGAACAGAAAAAAGAATTGGTTAAAGCCAATGAAAAAATGATGCAGGAAATGAAAATCGCCAGTGTTTTACAAAAAGCCCTGATCACGGAAAAACAGGATTTGGATCAGGTGCGGGTTACCAGCAAGTATATTCCGTCAAGTCAAATCGGAGGAGACTTCCATGATTGCGTAGAGATGGAGGACAAGGTTTGGTTTATCATCGCCGATGTTACGGGTCACGGTGTGGCGGCGGCTATGGTATCCTCCATGGTTAAGGTGATTTTCAATCATGTGATTCAGGAGAGCAAAACTCCCAAAGAGGTACTAGAGCAAATCAATCATACTTTTTATCATATGATGAGTGATAATCGTCACCTTTGTTTTTCCGCCTTTGTAGGATTGATCGAAGAGGACCGGCTAACCTATGCCAATGCCGGTCATCCCTACGCCGGGCTTTATCGAAGGCAAAGGGATGAAGTGGAAAGTCTTGAGCAAAACGGTTTTCTGATCGGGGTATTCGAAGATACGGACTATGAAGATGTGGTATCCACTATAGCCTCCGGGGATTTTATCATCGCCTATACCGACGGTTTATATGAAACCAAAATGGACGAGGGGGGAAGTTCCAACAGCCATGAAACCGTATTTGAAGAGATGAAAAGGCATAAGGGACTGATCGCTAGCAGTCCGGAGGTTTTTTTGAAAGCTATGATTCAAAGTTTCGGAAAATTCGAGGACGGAGATTTCGAAGACGATGTAGCCCTGATGATGATAGAGGTAAAATCCTAAGTTCTTTTCTTGACAGCGGATGGTTGTTTTGTGTACAATAGATTAAACTTAAGAATAATCGAAAGGTTTTGAAGGGAACAGTAATTTAACGACTTTGCTTAAAGAGATGCGACTCCGGGCTGAAAGGTTGCAACAGAGAGTTAAATGAAGATCATCCCCGAACCGGTTCTTAGAACCCTTTTTTCATTTTGAGTGCATCGGAGTTTAAATACCGAAGCTCAAAAGCTATGAAAGGAAAGTAAAAGAATCCGTACAGAATACGTTACATTCCCCAGAGTGATAGAAAACCAGCTTTATTTTATCCGGAATATAATCGGATTTGGGCTATCGGTTTTTTGTAATCAGGGTGGTACCGCGAATCCATCGTCCCTAAGGTTTATTTCTTGGGGGCTTTTTTTATTTCCGCTGTCCGATCTTCATAATAAATGGGTTTGGGGGAAAGGCAGCAATGGAAAGGATCTTGTTAAATTCCTGGGACAAGGAGGAGGAAGCAAAAAAAACAGAGTGAGGAATCATCTGAACACAGTCAAGATTCGAAAGTCGGAATGCGTAAGAAGCCTATGAAGAAGCAGGTTTAGGGAATATCATTAACTGAGCAAGTAATAGGGAAAAAGTGTAACAGGCTGAAATAAGAAAAAAGAAAGGACGATGCAATGTGAAAAATTTTAAAGCTTTACCGAAGGACCCCGTTGCCAAGCGAGAGCAAAAAGTAACGGAATTTTGGAATACCAACAAAATTTTAGACAAAAGTATCGAGAATAGAGAAGGGAAAAAGCCCTTTGTATTTTACGAGGGGCCTCCCACGGCCAACGGAAAGCCGGGAATTCACCATGTGATTTCCAGAACCTTAAAGGACTCCGTATGTCGTCATAAGACCATGAAGGGTTTTCAGGTAAAACGTAAGGCCGGATGGGATACCCATGGACTGCCCGTAGAGATTGAAGTGGAAAAACAACTGGGACTAACCAACAAGCAGGAAATTGAAGAGTATGGACTGGAAAAGTTCAACGATCAATGCCGACATTCCGTATTTACTTACGAAAAGCAGTGGCGGGATATGACGGAAAAAATGGGTTACTCCATTGATCTGGACAATCCTTATATCACTTTGGACAACAATTATATCGAATCCGTATGGTGGATTTTGGATAAATTCTTTAAAGAGGATTTTATCTATGAAGGTCATAAAATCCTTCCCTACTGTCCGCGATGCGGAACGGGACTGGCCTCCCACGAAGTATCCCAGGGATACAAGGAGATCAAATCCAATACTGTAACCGCAAAGTTCAAACGAAAAGGCCACGATGAGCACTTCTTAGTATGGACCACAACCCCTTGGACCCTAGCCTCGAATGTTGCTTTAGCTGTACATCCCGATCATATTTACTTAAAGGTGAAGGCCAATGATGAAGTGTATTATGTAGAAAAAAATCTGGCGAAGCAAGTGGTGGGTGAGGACTTTGAGGTCCTTGACAGCATCCTGGGAAAAGACATGGAACATATGGAGTACGAACAGTTAATGCCCTTCGTAAAACCGGATAAAAAAGCGTTTTTCGTAACCGTAGCGGATTTCGTTACAACAGATGACGGTACGGGAATTGTACATCTGGCTCCCGCTTTCGGAGAAGATGACTATCAGGTAGGACTAAAATACGGACTTCCGGTACTGCAGCCCGTGGACGAAAAAGGGGAATACACCGATACCCCGTGGAAGGGCCGATTTGTTATGGATGAGTCCGTGGATATCGACATCATCAAGTGGCTGCACGGAGAAGGAAAGCTCTTTAAAAAGGAGAAACAGGAGCACAACTATCCCCATTGCTGGAGATGCTCCACGCCGCTACTCTATTATGGAAAGCCCAGCTGGTATATTGAAATGACCAAGATTAAAGACCGGTTAATTGAAAACAACAACAGCGTCAACTGGTATCCCGATTATGTGGGAGAAAAACGCTTCGGTAACTGGTTGGAGAACCTGAATGACTGGGCAATCTCCAGAAATCGGTACTGGGGAACGCCGCTGAATATTTGGACCTGTGAATGCGGAAACAAAACCTCCATCGGATCCCGGGCAGAGCTTAAAGAAAAAGCAGTAGAAGAAATCGGCGATGATATTGAACTGCACCGACCCTATGTGGATGACGTACACTTAAACTGCCATAAGTGCGGTGGTACGATGAACCGGGTAGAAGAGGTTATTGACTGCTGGTTTGACAGCGGTGCTATGCCCTTTGCCCAGCATCACTACCCCTTTGAGAATAAAGAGAACTTTGATGAGTTGTTCCCGGCAGACTTTATCTGCGAAGGGATTGACCAAACGAGAGGATGGTTCTATTCCCTGCTGGCGATTTCAAGCTTCGTAAAAGGAGTATCTCCTTATAAAAATGTACTCGTCAATGACCTGATTCTCGATAAAGAGGGTAAGAAAATGTCTAAATCCAAAGGCAACACCGTGGATCCCTTTACCCTGTTTGAAAAATACGGTGCCGATGCCCTTCGTTGGTACTTGCTGTATGTATCTCCGGCATGGACGCCTACGAAATTTGATATTGAAGGACTCAAGGAAGTAAAGAGCAAGTTCTTTGGAACCCTGGAGAATGTATATAACTTCTTTACCCTTTACGCCAATACCGACGGGGTAAATCCGAAGGAGTTTTTCGTAGAATACAAGGATCGACCGGAACTGGATCAGTGGATTTTATCAAAATATAACAGCTTGATCGGCGACGTGGATCAGGACCTTGCGGTATTTGATTTAACCAAATCCGTTCGTAAAATTCAGGACTTCGTCAACGAAGATCTGTCCAACTGGTACATCCGACGGGCAAGAAGAAGATTTTGGGCCTCGGAGTTAAGCGATGATAAAAAAGCGGTATACAACACCACCTATGAAATCCTAAACGGTGTAGCAAAACTGATGGCTCCCTTTGCCCCCTTTATGGCGGATGAACTGTACCAGAGTTTAACGGGAGAAGAATCCGTGCATCTCACAGATTATCCGGAAATGGACCAGGGTCTGGTACAAAAAGAAGTGGAAGAACCTATGGACCTGGTTCGGGATTTAGTAGGTCTTGGACGGGCAACAAGAGAAAAATCCAAATTAAAAGTGCGGCAGCCCTTGAATAAAATCATCGTAGACGGAAGGAAAAAGGCTTTAATCAACGGTCTGACACCTCTGCTGCAAGAAGAATTAAACATCAAAGAGGTGGAGTTTACCGAGAATTTAAACGAGTATATGAACTTCAGCCTAAAGCCCAACTTTAAAGTGGCGGGACCGAAACTGGGTGGTAAAATCAAAACCCTTCCCAAGGCATTAAACGCCCTGGATCCTGATAAAGCCGTGGAAAAAGTAAAAAGTGAAGGCTTCCTGGAAGTGGAAATGGACGGTGAAAAGTTCACCCTCGCGGAAGAGGATCTGATGATCAACATCTCCGCAAAGGAAGGCTTTACCGTAGAAATGGACGGTACCAAATTTGTCATCTTGGATACCACCCTGAACCAGGATTTAATCGACGAAGGCTACGCCCGGGAATTTGTTTCCAAGGTACAGCAGATCCGAAAAAACCAGGACTTTGAAGTACTGGATAACATCGAAATCACCTACTG
Source organism: Clostridiaceae bacterium (assembly GCA_003553525.1). Taxonomy (GTDB): domain Bacteria; phylum Bacillota; class Clostridia; order Peptostreptococcales; family T1SED10-28; genus Isachenkonia. The sequence goes on along the minus strand of PWEO01000106.1, from coordinate 17,026 downwards.
CGGAGACGAAGAGATTCAAAAAGCCATCGAAAAGCATGAGGACTATATCAAGAAAGAAACTTTGGCGGTAGCATTAAACCATACCACTGAGAAGTGTGAAGAAAAATACAACTTAAATGATCACCTCACCGGAATTGCAGTAAAGCGAGTGGAAAAATAACTAACAAAAGAGGACAGAGGAGGACAGCGGGACGGAGTAATTGTCCTCTGTCTTTTTTTTTACAACGGAGCACAGAGGGTTGGGGGGACAGGGGGACGGAGGGGGACAGCGGGACGGAGTAATTGTCCTCCTCAACTGATCTTAATTGGAAAAAGGTGTCGTGCATTTACGTGCTTTTTCAATTATTTGAGTAACGGTGGGTTGTGTCAGAACTGCATAGGATCTATTATGTTTTATAGCCGAAAATTCTCCAACCAATAAGTACTGACGGGAAAAGTAAGAAATGATATAATTAGAACTACGAAATAATTTTGTCCAAAAGATTTACAATTTTAAAGGAGGTTTTTTAATGGAATACTTAATTGTTTTAAACAAGGACGAAGACAGCATTTCCTTTGTGGATATCGAAAAGGGAGAAGAGGTAAAAAAGATTGATACGGATCACAATCCCCATGAAGTGGTGGTAACAAAGGACCAAAGAAAAACCTATGTGACCTGCTCACTGGGTAACACCATTGATGTTATTGATAATGATAGTTTGGAAATCGTAAAGAGAATCACCCATGAAGACTTTAATTTCCCCCATGGTTTGGATTTAGTCGAAGAGGACACTAAATTATATGTGGCTTCCACCTATAGTGAAAAAATCTTTATCATCGATACCAAAACCGATGAAATTGAAAAGGTATTTCCCACATTCCAGGGACTTTCCCATATGGTGGAGCCTTCACCGGACCGAAAAACCTTATATGTACCCAATATCGGATCCGACAATGTAACGATCATTGACGTGGAAACCGAAGAGATCACCGGGCATTTTCCGGTAGGGAAAGGTCCTGAAGGGCTTGCCTGCTCAAGGGACGGGAAGTATGTATATGTTGCAAATCAAGAGGATAACACTTTGTATGTAGTGAACCGGGAAACCTTAAAGCCGGACTTTAAAAGACGCACAGGAGATTGCCCGATTCGAATCGTATTTTCTCCTGATGGCCGTTATGCCCTGATTCCTAATCGTTTTTCCAGAGATGTTTCTGTGATTGATACGAAACATAAAATGAAGGACCGAGAAGTGCCTTGGGAGATTAAACGGATTCCTATCGGTATCTGGCCCGGTGGAGTTTGCTTTAATGAGTCCGGGTCCATGGCCTTTGTAGCCAATAATAAAACCAATGATATATCCTTTATTGATGTAGAAACTTTCGAGGAAATTAAGCGGGTAAAAGTCGGTATTCACCCTGACGGTATGGCTTATCTTAAAAAGAAGTAAGAAAACGACTTCCATCTTTCACCGGAAAACAGAAGCTTTATATACATTAAATTTAGATCAAGGGGAAAAACTTGATAATTTCTCTGAATCATAGTATATTATCTTAGATAGGAAAGGACCGAGAGGACAATTACTCCGTCCCCCTGTCCTCCGAGATACGGTAATGATGTAGAATAGAAAAGTAATAGGACCGGAGGGGACAATTACTCCGTCCCCCTGTCCTGTTTGTAGAGGTGAAAGCATGGAAGAAAAAATAAGAATAGAAAAAATGGTGATTGCAGGGCCTTGTTCCATTGAGAGCTTGGAACAGGCCATGGACACCGCAAAATATCTAAAAAGCCTAGGGGTGAAAAACTTTCGAGGGGGAGCTTTTAAGCCGAGAACTTCCCCGGACAGCTTTCAGGGTCTAGGGCATGAAGCCTTGGAGATTCTAAAAGCGGTAAAAAAAGAGACGGGACTTATTACATCCACGGAGGTAATGGACGGTAAGGACTTGAAGGCAGTCTATGATGCAGTGGATATCATTCAAATCGGCTCCCGGAATATGCATAATTATCCCCTGCTTCAAACCGTGGGAGCCCAGGATAAACCTATTATTTTAAAACGGGGGATGTCCGCAACCATGGAGGAGTGGATTAAAGCCAGTGAATATATCCGACGGGAAGGCAATGAAAATATTATCATGTGTGAGCGGGGAATTCGAACCTTTGATACCTACACCCGTAACACCATGGATATAGCAGCCATACCGATCATAAAAAATGAAACCGGGCTTAGGGTTATTGCAGATCCCAGCCATGGTACGGGAAGAAAAGAGCTGATCCTTCCCATGTCCAGGGCAGCCTTGGCCGCCGGAGCCGACGGAATTATGGTTGAGATTCATCCCAACCCCAAAGAAGCCTTATCCGACGGGGAACAATCCCTGACCTTTGAAGAATTCTCTGAAATTTATCAGGAAATTAAAAACTAGACATCTTTTGATGTCTAGTTTTTTGTTTCCTATTAGAAGTTTGATATTACAACTTAGAAATAGAGATTGACTGTTGTAAAGTGAAAATTGACGATTAAAACAGCCTTTCGACTAAACCAAAGCCAAGGCTCGGTCTAGAGCATCAATTAAATCTTTTACATTTTCAATGCCTACAGAAACCCGAACCAATCCGTCGGTAATCCCTGCGCATCGTCGATCTTCTTCAGGTACCGGTGAATGGGTCATGGATGCAGGATGCTGAATGAGGGAATCCACAGTCCCCAAACTTACGGCCAGATGGAAAATCTCAATATTGTTCATTAACACTCGTCCGGCTTCTAAGCCTCCGTGCAGTTCAAAGGCGATCATACCGCCGAAACCATCGGCCTGTTTTTTCGCAAGTTCATGCTGAGGATGGGAAGGCAGCCCGGGATAAAAAATATTTTGCACTTTAGGGTGGGATTCTAAAAACTTCGCCACTTCCATGGCATTCTTTTCATGTTCTCTCATGCGAAGAGCTAAGGTTTTAATACCCCGCTGCATCAACCAGGCATCAAAGGGACTGGTTATGCCGCCCAGGTCTTTTTGGGTCGTCATACGTATGGTATCCATATCTTCCTTGCTTCCCACGAGGATCCCTGCCACTACGTCTCCGTGACCGTTGATGTATTTCGTAGCACTGTGAAGCACAATATCAGCACCTAGGGTAAGGGGTCTCTGGAAATAGGGCGTCATATAGGTATTATCAACAATCAGTCTTGCATCATTTTCGTGGGCGATATCTGCACAGGCTTTAATATCTGTCAGCTGCATCACGGGATTTGCGGGAGATTCAATATATACAATTTTGGTATTGGGACGCATGGCTTTTTTAAAGTTCTCAGGATTGGAAGCGTCGGTTACGAAGGTAACCTCAATGCCCCATTTTTTAACTATTTCATTTAAAAAGCTGTGGGTACAACCATAAAGACACTGCTGAGCTACAATATGGTCCCCCTGCTCTACAAAGGCTAAAATCGAAGCACTTACGGCGGCCATACCGGAGCCGTAAATGGTAGCGTCTTCCCCTTCCTCCAACAAAGCCATTTTCTCCTCTAAAACCCGTACGGTGGGGTTACCCAGGCGAGAATAAATGTAGCCGGACTCTTCGCCGGCGAATCGGGCGGCCCCTTGCTCCGCATTGTCAAAAACAAAGGTAGAAGTCTGGTAAAGAGGTTGAATATGCGATCCCGTAGTTTTACAAGGCGCAGCATAGGTAATTTGTGTTTCTTTGTTCATTTTTTTTAGATCCATTGTTCCATTCCTCCTTTTAAATTAGGGTAAACCGGTTGTTATGTTAAAAAAATATCCTTCCTTTTATAGTATAAGCTAGATAGCAAAGAAAATCTGCTTTTTTTTAAATTAATTTTAGAATATCTAAAAATTTATAAGAAATTTTAAGTTAACAGCTAAACAAGCGATAGTTATCAACAAAAAAACAAGTTTTCAAGAGCATGCAACAAGATTTTAAGGGGGAAACATAGATCGAAAAAGGTTAAGACCTCCACCCTTTGGTTAATAAACCATGGAGTGGGTATAATAGCGATTAGATTAAGAATCGGCTATATTAAGAATCGGTGATATCAAAACTATACGCCAGGTTCCAATATGGAAGATTCCACAGAAAGGAGTAGAGATAATGAACATTACAAAAGGAATTGAAAAAAGAATGTCTTTTAGAAGTTTTAAAAAGGATCCAATTGAACGGGAAAAAATCGAGGAAATTGTGGGGGCCGGGTCCCTGGCACCTTCCTGCTTTAATAACCAGCCTTGGAGATATGTGGTGGTGGATACGAAAGAGGATCTTGAAAAGTTATACCCGGCCCTGACGGGGGGAAACTATTGGATGAAGCTGGCTCCGGTGGTCGTTGCCATCGTCTCCCATAAGGATTTTGATTGTGTGATTAAAAGCCGAGTCTACCATCAATTTGATACGGGCATGGCTACGGGGTTTATGCTTCTTAAAGCGCTGGAAATGGGGATTCATACGCACTTAGTAGCGGGGTACAGTCCAAGCAAATCCAGAGAGATTTTAGGGATTCCTGAAGATATGGAAGTTATCTCTTTAATGGCCATGGGTTATCTGGCGGAGGAACTTCCTGAAGAATTGTCGGAGAAACACCGAAAAGCCGACGAAGAAAAATTAAAAGGAAAAAGAACTGAGCGTTTCCCATTAGAAAAAATTCTTCATTATAATGGATATAATCCGGATAAAGACCGGGAAGAACGAAGAAAAATGGAGGAAGAAGACGCTTAAGCACGAAACTTTTGAAAAAAAAACACTGCTTCAGCAAAAACTCAATCTATGTATTGACATATCCACAAAAATTGGATAGTATTAGATATAAACCTTGTAGATGAATGTACCCTTTGAAGAAGTTTGACATCCAATAACCCCTGGATGTTTTTTGATGTGAAGGGACATCGTATATAAAGAAAATTCTATAAATTTAGAGGAGGACCATTTTAATGAGTTCAGAAATTGTAAAGCAAGAAAACAACGAGATTACCCTAAAGGTAATGGTAGACAAATCCGAGTTTAACAAAGCAGTAAACGAAGCTTATAAAAAAACCAAGCATCGATTTAACATCCCGGGTTTTAGAAAGGGTAAAGCACCGAAGCAAATCATTCAGCAACGGTACGGCAAGGAAGTTTTCTACGAAGAAGCGATTAATATTGCCTTTCCGAAGGCCTATGAAAAAGCTTTGGATGAACTGAAAATTGATCCTGTAGATCAACCGGAAATCGATATTGAAAACATTGATCCGGAAAAAGATTTGGAATTCACCGCTAAGGTGGAAGTTATGCCTGAGATTGAAATTGCTGACTACAAAGGATTAGAAGCGGAAAAAACCAAGTTTCACGTAACCGATGAAGAAATTGATATGGAACTGAAGACTATGCAAGAGCAAAATGCACGGATGATTACCATTGAAGATCGGGAAGCAAAGGATGGAGACATCCTAACCATAGACTTTGAAGGATTTATTGACGGAGAAGCCTTTGAAGGCGGGAAAGCTGAGGGTCATGAACTAACCCTGGGTTCCGGACAATTTATCCCCGGATTTGAAGAGCAGCTAATCGGTGCAAAAGTAGGGGAAGAAAAGGAAGTGACGGTATCCTTTCCGGCAGATTACCAATCAGAAAACTTAGCAGGAAAAGAAGCGAAGTTTGAAGTGACGGTTAAGGAAATCAAGGAAAAGGAACTTCCAGCGTTGGATGACGAATTTGCAAAGGACGTTTCCGAGTTTGACACCTTAGATGAACTGAAAAAAGACATTGAAGAGAAAATTGCCGAAGGGAAGAAAAAGACCCAAGAGCAGGAAGTAGAAAAGCAGGTTATGGACCAACTGATTGAAAAAGTTGACGTGGATATTCCTGACGCCGTAATTAAACGACAAACGGATATGATGATCCGAGATTTTGATATGCAGCTACGATACCAAGGGCTGGAACTGAAAAAATATCTGGAAATGACCGGAGCTACAGAAGACGACCTTCGGGAACAAATGAAGGACGACGCGGAAAAACGAGTGAAGACGCAACTGGCTTTAGAGAAAATCGCGGAGCTTGAAAACATTGAACCTACAGAAGAAGACGTGGAAGAAGAAATCAAGAAGATCGCCGAACAGTATAACCAAGAGGTGGATAAGGTTAAAGAAACCCTGGGAGAAGCTGAAAAAGAAAATATCAAAGACAGCTTGAAAAATAAAAAAGCCGCGGAACTATTGGTTGAAAATGCCAAGGTTGTGGAAGTGGAACCAAAAACCGAAGAAGCGGAAACTGCTGAAGACAGCGAAGTGAACGACGACACAGAAAACGAAGCGTAAGGATTACCATAAAAGGGCCCAAGGTGGCCCTTTTGAAAAACCTAATAATTGAACTTAAGGAGGAATAAACCATGGCATTAATTCCAATGGTCGTAGAACAAACCAGTAGAGGGGAACGATCTTACGATATTTACTCGAGACTGTTAAAGGAAAGAATCATTTTTTTAACCAGCGAAATCAATGATCAAACCGCAAGTCTTATGGTAGCCCAGCTCTTATTTTTAGAAGCGGAGGATCCCGAAAAGGACATTCAGATTTATATCAACAGTCCCGGGGGTTCCATTACTGCGGGTATGGCCATTTATGATACAATGAATCATGTAAAACCCGATGTAGCCACCACTTGTGTGGGTATGGCTGCCAGCATGGGGGCGTTTTTACTAGCCGCCGGCGCAAAGGGCAAAAGAGTTGCACTGCCCAATGCAGAAGTTATGCTGCATCAACCCCTAGGCGGGACACAAGGTCAAGCGGAAGATATCCGAATCCATGCGGATCGAATTATTAAAATGCGGGAGCATATGAACCAGATTCTATCGGAAAAGACGGGTCAGCCCATCGAGAGAATGCGAAAGGATACGGATCGTGACTTCTTTATGACCGCGAAAGAAGCAAAAGAATACGGGGTTATCGATAAAGTAATTGTTCAAAAACCGTAACCCTATAAGAGAGGGGTTAATATGGCTAAATATGAAGAAAAAAAGCAATTGAAATGCTCTTTTTGCGGAAAGTCGCAAGACCAGGTAAAAAGACTGATTGCCGGCCCGAATGTGTATATTTGTGATGAGTGTATTGACTTATGTCAGGAAATCATCCAGGAAGAATTTGAAGAGAACGAGGAAATGGAAGCGAAGGATCTTCCAAAGCCGAAAGAGATTAAAGAGATTTTAGACGAATACGTTATTGGTCAGGACGATGCGAAAAAAACCCTGGCAGTGGCAGTATACAATCATTATAAACGGATCAACAACGAATCCAAAAATGATGATATAGAATTGGAAAAAAGCAATATTGCCATGCTTGGACCAACAGGAAGCGGTAAAACCTTACTGGCACAAACCTTGGCAAAGCTGCTTAATGTACCTTTTGCCATCGCCGATGCAACGGCCTTAACTGAAGCGGGATATGTAGGGGAAGATGTGGAGAACATCCTGCTTAAAATTATCCAGGCGGCGGATTTCGATGTGGAAAAAGCGGAAAAAGGGATTATTTATATCGACGAGATTGACAAGGTCTCGAAAAAATCCGATAATCCTTCCATTACCCGGGACGTCAGCGGGGAAGGGGTACAACAGGCCCTTTTGAAAATATTGGAAGGTACCGTTGCCAGCGTACCCCCACAAGGCGGAAGAAAGCATCCTCATCAGGATTTCATTCAGATTGATACAAAGAATATCCTGTTTATTGTAGGTGGCGCCTTCGGTGGTATTGAAAAGGTTATCCAAAACCGAATCGGAAAGAAATCCATGGGCTTTGGTGCCGATGTGGCAAAAACCAACAAAATGGATGAAAAGGAGCTTTTGAAAAAACTGGAACCCGAGGATTTACTAAAGTACGGCCTGATTCCCGAGTTTGTGGGACGAATTCCGGTACTGGTAACCCTGGAGGAATTGGACGAAGCAGCCTTGGTTCAGATTTTGACAGAACCGAAGAATGCTCTTACCAAGCAGTATAAAAAGCTTTTCCAACTGGATGACGTGGAAGTGGACTTTGAAGAAGATGCCCTGGTTGCCATTGCGAAAAAGGCCATCACTCGAAAAACCGGAGCAAGGGGACTTCGAGGGATTACCGAAAGCATCATGAATGAAATTATGTATGATATTCCTTCCAGAGACGATATAGCCAAGATCATCATCACCAAGAAAACCGTGGAGGAAGGTAAAGCGCCAACCATCATCTTAAAAACGAAAGAAGAAATCGAAGAAAAAGACGAAAGTCCTGCGGAAAACGCATCTTAATTCGAAACGATTAAAACTCTTAAGAATATACAAAAAAGGATGGTCTAATCGACCATCCTTTTTACAATATTCTTTTGTTTAGAGTCCCTGGCCCTGTGTCCTTTTGATGGAGAAAAAGAAAAATACTGCTCGATTTCTAAGACAAATAAGGATTTTACAAGGAATACAACACAATCCCCAAGGTGCCGGAAATCATAACAATGGCAATGGGATGGAGTTTAAACTTTCCGATGATCAGCAGTGCCAGCAAGCCGATTCCTAAGGTTCGAAGGTCCACCACGGAGGTGTCGAACAAGGAAACGCAGGCAGCCCCGATGAGACCGATTACTGCAGGACGGATCCCCCGGAAAATCCCTTCGATGGTGCCGGATTCCCGATTTTTTAAAATAATACTGGCCATGACCGTAACGATAAAAAAGGAAAAAGCAACCACGCCGGTGGTGGCCACAATACCCCCCAAAATCCCCACATGTTTAAAGCCGATAAAGGTAGCGGCATTAATGGAAATCGGACCTGGAGACATTTGGGAAAGGGCGATGATATCAACAAATTCACTGAGCTCCAGCCAGTTGTGGTTTCGAACCACTTCCTGTTCGATCAAGGGCAGCATGGCATAACCACCGCCAAAGCTGAACGCACCGATGCGTAAAAATACTAAAAAGATGTTAAGAAGCTCCATGACGTTCCTCCTTTTTTTCACGAATTAAGCCGATGGTGGCAGCTGCAATAATTACAAGAATCGGGTGAATCTCAAAAAACACGATGCCGATAAAGGCCCCGGTACCCACTACAATATTAAAGCGGGTAGGGTCTAAATTTTTGGAGAGCTTAATGGCAGCCATAAAAATCAGTGCCACAATGGCGGGACGAACCCCTTTGAAAAACAATTCAATGCTTTGGATATTTTGCACCTGTTGATAAAATACGGCAAGGATGGTAATGACAATCATGGAAGGCAGCACTGTACCAAGCAGGGCAGAAAGAGCTCCGGGAATACCGTAAAGTTTAAAACCCACAAATACGGAAGTATTAACCGCTACGGCTCCGGGAAGACTCTGGGCCACGGCAATGATATCCAGAAACTCCTTTTCTTCAATAAGCTTTGCCCTTTCCACCATTTCTTTTTGAATGACGGGTACCATGGCATAACCGCCACCAAAGGTAAAGGCCCCCACCCGGAAAAAAGTATAAAATAATTTCAAGCGTTCTTTCGACATAGATATCCTCCTGAATGAATAGTATCAGAACCGGGAAAGTAAAAAAGAGAAGATCAGTAAAAAACTATGTACCACTTTCCTGTTCGATTTCCATTATAACATATTCAATGGAGGACTAAGAGGCAAAACAGTAATTTCATTTATATGGATAAAGGATTCGCAAAACCTTTGGGGTTGATAGTTTTTTTCATTAAAAAGAGAAAGATCGTTTGCAAAAGTGATGGGTTACTGTTAATCTGTAGAAGAAAAGGGTATTCATCTTGAAAAAGACCGTTTGAAAAGATATAATAGAATGCGACAATCAGCCCAGGTCTAGGCTGTAGAAACGAGGAGGATTAATATGAAACATAAAACCATGGAATTACCACTGATTCCCTTAAGGGGAATGTCAATTTTTCCATATATGGTTCTGCATTTCGATGTGGGACGGGAACAATCGATTAAAGCCTTGGAGGAAGCCATGATTCATGACCAAATGATATTTCTGGTTTCTCAGAAAGAGGCTGAAATCAGCATGCCTTCCACGGATGACTTTTACCATGTGGGAACCATAGCTAAAATTAAGCAAATGCTGAAGTTGCCGGGAGATACCATTCGCGTACTGGTAGAGGGAATATCCCGAGGAGAAATTCTTGACTTCATGCAGGAGGATCCCTACTTTGTTGTAGAGGTAGAAGAAAGTATTGATGGTGAAGGGGTGACCCCTCAGGGAAAAGCCCTGATGAAAAGCGTACTGGATACTTTTGAGGACTACGTGGAAAAGAACAATAAAATTTCCCCGGAAATATTGGTAACCTTAGTGGAAATTGAAGACCCCGGTCGATTGGCGGATACGATTGCGGCCAATGTACCTTTAAGTCCGAAGGAAAATCAGGAAGTACTCAGCGCCTTTGATTCCGATGAACGGCTGGAAATCCTTTACAAACTGCTTTTGGAGCACATTCAGGTATTAGAGATTGAAAATACCATTAACAGCCGGGTCAAGGATCAGGTAAATAAAGTGCAAAAGGATTATTACCTTCGGGAACAGTTAAAGGCAATTCAAAAAGAACTGGGAGAAGATGAAGGCGTCGTAGAAGAAGTGGAAGAATATAAACAGAAGATGGAAAAACTTCAATTATCGGAAGAAACCAAGGAAAAGGTTTTACGGGAAATTGACCGTTTATTAAAACTCTCTCCGGGATCTCAAGAAACGGGAGTCATTCGAAACTATGTGGACTGGGTGCTTAATTTGCCTTGGCAGCAAGAGACCAAGGATAAACTGGACATTACCAAATCCGCAGAAATTTTAGACGAGGACCACTACGGCTTAGAGAAAGTTAAGGAACGAATTCTGGAATACCTGGCCATACGACAGCTTTCTCAAACCATAAAAGGTCCCATCCTTTGTTTAGTAGGACCGCCGGGGGTAGGAAAAACCTCCATTGCAAAATCCATCGCCCGATCCTTAAACCGCAACTTTGTCAGAATGTCTCTTGGTGGTATTCGGGATGAAGCGGAAATTCGAGGGCATCGAAGAACCTATGTGGGCGCCATCCCCGGAAGAATCATCACCTCCATGCGACAGGCGAAAAGCAAAAATCCCGTATTTTTGTTTGACGAGATTGATAAGGTTGCCAATGATTTCAGAGGAGATCCGGCTTCCGCTTTATTGGAAGTATTAGATCCGGAACAAAACAAGGATTTTACCGATCATTATCTGGATGTTCCCTTTGATCTTTCAAATGTTATGTTTGTCACCACGGCAAATACCACCCACAGTATTCCAAGACCCTTGCTGGACCGGATGGAAGTTATTCGTATAGCAGGATACACGGAAGAGGAAAAAGTAAACATCGGAGAAAAATATCTGATTCCGAAGCAGATCAAGGAACATGGACTGAAAAAAAGCAATCTGCGCATTGAGGAAAAAGGCCTGAGGGATCTCATAAACTACTATACCCGTGAAGCCGGAGTCCGGAGCCTGGAGCGTCAAATCGCCAATGTATGCCGAAAAGTTGCCAAGCGCATCGTGGAGGAAAATATTAAAAGTGTTAAATTAACATCTAAAAATATCGAAAAATATCTAGGAAAGCCCTTGTACCGTTATGAGCTGATTAATCAAAGAGACGAAGTGGGTATTGTTCGAGGCCTTGCCTGGACCAGTGTCGGCGGAGTTACCCTGTCGGTGGAAGTAACCCTGATGAAGGGGACGGGTAAACTGGTTTTAACGGGACAACTGGGAGATGTTATGAAGGAATCCGCACAGGCGGGAATCAGCTATATTCGATCCGTAGCGGAGAAATTCAATATTGATCCGGAGTTCCACGCGAAAAAAGATATTCATATTCATATTCCTGAAGGTGCCACACCGAAGGATGGACCTTCTGCAGGGCTGGCAATGGCCACCGCCGTAATTTCCGCCCTTACGGATATCCCGGTATTGAAAAATGTCGCCATGAGCGGAGAGATTACCCTACGGGGACGAGCGCTACCCATCGGGGGCGTAAAAGAAAAAGTATTGGCAGCAAAAAGAGCAGGAATCAATAAAGTATTGCTTCCCATTGATAACAAACGGGACTTGGAAGATATTCCGAAAAATGTTCGGGACAGTTTGGAATTTGTATTTGTGGAAGATATGGATACGGTTTTGGAACATGCCCTGGTAAAGGATGATAATAATGAAGATTAACACCGCTGAAATTGTGATGAGTGCCGTAAAGCCGGAGCAGTATCCCGAAGGAGATTTGCCGGAAATTGCTATGGTGGGACGATCCAATGTGGGAAAATCCTCGGCGATCAACACATTGCTGAGAAGAAGAAAACTGGCCAGAGTCAGTTCCAGTCCCGGTAAAACCCGAACAATCAACTTTTATCTAATTAACAATGCCTTTTACTTGGTGGATCTTCCCGGCTATGGTTATGCAAAAACCTCCAAGCCGGAACGGGCTTCCTGGGGAAAAATGATCGAGACCTATCTTTCCACCAGGGAAAACCTTCAAGAGGTGGTACAGCTGGTGGATATTCGACATAAGCCTTCCAAAGATGATCAACTGATGTATAACTGGTTAAAACATTTTGGCTACGGTTCCTTAGTTTTGGCGACGAAGTTGGATAAAATAACTCGCAGCCAGTATCAAAAACATTTTAAAATCATTCGTGAAACCCTGGAGATGCCGCCGGGAAGCAGGATTATGCCCCTTTCCTCCCTGAAAAAAACGGGGATTGAAGAGGCTTGGGAAAACATGAGACCCCTCCTGGAAAAACCGGATCCCATAGAAGTGAGGGAAGAGGAAAACACCGAGGAAACCTAAGAATTCATAGAGGATTACAAAGAACTTAGACCAAGTGGGTCTAAGTTCTTTTCTTGACAAAAAAGAGGATAAGACGTACAATTATTTATACTTAAGTATAGAAACAATCCACTAAAGGAGTGGTAATCAAATGAAAAAAAATGATTTGTTAACACAAAGGGAATACAAATTCGCGAAAACACGACATAAAACATTGGAAGTGTTTTTGAAATATATAAAAGAAGGACGGGAAGAGGAATTAACCATCGATGTTATTTGTGAAGAGGTTGAAATATCCCGGGGAACTTTTTTTAACTACTTTCCTTCAAAAGAACATTTGTATACCTATTACGGATATGATTTTTGCAGTAAGCTTTGGTTGGAGCTGCAGAAAAAAGGAAAACAGGGAATGTCGGTAACGGAAAAAATTGAGTATATATACACCTTTACTGCTAAAGAAGATAGGAAGTATTCCAACAGTTTTACAAAATTTGTCCGCCACATTCTTCGGCGAGGGGAAAAAATGTTGGAAGAACTCCCCTATACCCGTGCAGATTTAATGTTTGTGTTTCCCGATGACCATGAAAAAATCATTCAGGATCCCAAGCTGACCCATCAGATAGCAGAGGAAGGACGGCTAGCGTCAAAGGATGTCATCCACATCCCTACCGTGGGGGAGATGCTTCACGAATTAATTCTAGAAGGTGTCCGGGAGCAGGTTTTCAATAAGGAAATTCCCGTGGACAAAATGCTGATACACCTGCTGAATCTGTACTTTTCGCCGCCGATCACAAGTAAATTTCTAGGGAAAGATCATAGCATACAGTCTTTTTACGCGTATTTGCTGCCGGATATATTACAGCAGATGAAAACAAGCGCGGAATAATACTATCTAGAGCGGCTGGATCTTATGAAAATCTGACAGGAATTTTCGTCAGCTAAATAGCGCTGTGTAAAAATAATGCTGTGAGATAGATGCATAAGATGCATGATCAACAGTCGATGAGCGGATAAGATATTTGGAGGGTTGGTTATGAAAAACATCAATATTCCTTTAAGCATAGGAGCTGTAATCGCAATTATTCTCGGGATGATGGCTTTTTTTCCGCATTGGTTTTCGGATCAGGATCCGAACACCCAGCAGCCTCGGATTCAATTGGAAGAAAAAGAGGTGGAGGGAGAGGTTGTGAGGATATACCACCGTGCACCCCATGCTCCAAATCCGAACGCCTGGCTTGGAACAGACGGTGTGGGAAGAGACCTGTGGACCCGACTGGTCTATGGAACTAATACCACACTGAAAGCAGTGGTATTAACAGTAGTTTTTCGCTTTTTTGTGGCCATACCCATAGGAGTGTTGGCGGGCATGAGATTTGCAGGTTTTTCCAAAGGGCTCAGAATTTTCAATACTCTTTTTACCACGATTCCCAGTCTGATTTTCAGTTTTATCATTCTTAATATTGAATACATAAAAAATCTACCCTTAAACCAAGCAATGCCCATTTTTGTGGCGGTACTTACAATTGTGGGCTGGCCAAAGTTGGCAACACAGATTGAAGAACGGACCCAAAAGATCATGGAGGAAGATTTTATTGAAGGAGAGGTTGCCCTTGGGAAACATCAAGGACAAATCCTAAAAGAAAATGTTCTGCCCCATTTAACTCCCTCGCTAATTAGCTGGGGATTTGTAGAAATGGGTCTGGTACTGTTTTTATTAGCTCAATTAAGTATTCTCGGTATTTTTATCGGACCCAGTCAGGGAGCGATGGTAATTGACGGCGCCCCTCAATGGTTTACGGCAGTGAATGCGGAGTGGTCTAATCTATTGTCCAGGGCTCCTATTGATATCCGTGCGGGGCATTACTGGCTGGGGTTTTTTCCTTCGCTTTTCTTTTTTATCGGAATCACCGGATTTAATCTGATCGGTGAAGGATTAAAAGAAGAGTTTTCAAAAAGGGATTCTCGGATCGTATCCTGGATTCAGCAGGGTATCTATCAGCTGTCTCCTATGCTTTATGTTAAGCAAATTAAAAAATTCAACAAATACCCGGTACCCATAGTAGTTAAGACTACCTTGGTCATTCTGCTGACAGGGTTTATCATATATCCCGGAGCTTCAAGTCTATACTATTTTGACGGAGAGCAGTCCTGGCAGCATTTAGAAAACCTTACGGAGTTGGAAGCGGGGCACCGGGGCGTGCAGAATTATATATTGGAAAATATGGAGAGGGCGGGATTAGTAAAGCCGTCAGCGGACAGCTATATCTTTACTACGGAAGAAAACAACCAAGCAGAGACATTGATCGGTATTATTCCCGGAAAGAACTGGGAGAAGATTATGGATCCCGACTACCGAGGGAAGAAAGAGCGGCTGGTAATTATCGGAGCCCGCTATGATGGAATTTATCAAGGGAAAAGCCTGATCTCTCCTACAAGAGCCACTGGAGCAGCCAATGCCCTGACCTTGGCACACACTCTCCAAGAAATGAACGGAGGGCTAGGGCCGACCGTCATGTTTATTTTTTGGGATGGGAAAGGTTCTGAGGTGAACATCCAACAGCCGAATCTGTATATGAGAAGACCTGTGGTCCCAAGGAGCCGGGTGAACTATACTTACATTGATCTCGGATATATTCCCCAAGATACCCAACGCAGTTTACAGATAAGCTTGTATACTTCCAAGGCACAACAAATCCAATTTCAACAATTAATGTATGATTTGCAAAATACTCTGGATCACAATCAAATACGGTACCATTTAACAATGAACTTACGAGGCAGCGGGGCCATTGCCGGATTGTCTTTGAATTCTATGTTTTCCATCGGAGTTGGGGAAGAGTACTATTCTTTTATGGAACAGGAATCCTTAGAACTTGAAGGGATCCACAGAACCTTTCTTGAGCAGCAAGGACAGTTCATTTTAGATATGATTACCATGACGGACCATTTTGAATAATAAATCCTAGGAAAAGGAGGCACTTTATATGGAGCGGGAGGTAGGACGTGAAGTTGGACGAAGAGTTCTGAAAAAACTGCTGTTTTTGTTGTTGTTGATTACTGTTCTGGTTCTCCTGACCAGTGTTCCGGTGAATTTTAACCTTGATTATTATGACGGGGATTTTCAAATTAACACCACCTGGCAGGAAATCCAAAGCAATATGAGGGAAAACCTTTTGTTGCTTTACAGCGGCAGAATTTTCCGGGTCTCCATGGATAATCGCAGCCTGGGAGGTTTACTGGTAATCAGCGCACTTAGAAGTTTTTCCGTGTTTTTCTTCGGTCTGATGCTCGGGCTCCTATGGGGGGTTCCGAAGGGGATTTTGGACAGGAAAAAAGCTCATAAAAAAGGAACTTTAAAAACCCTGCAGAAAATTCTGCCCTTTTCATTGCCTGAAATTCTGGTAGTGCTGTGCATTCAGATGTTGGGGGCTTATCTTTACCGAAATCAGTGGTCACCGATACCCCATGCGGGATATAGCAGTTGGATGAACATGATCTATCCCATACTGGCAATTTCGGTGCTTCCCGGTGCATATATTGCAAAAACCACGGCGGAGGCCATACAGGAAATGGCGAAAGAGCCCTATATTCGTGTAGCTCGAGGGAAGGGGTGCAGTCCCTATCGTCTCTTTCGGGTTCATTACTCACGGGGAATTCTGTTGGAAATCTTAGGAGCTTTTTCCACCATACTGGTGATGATGTTTTCCAGCCTTGTGATTATTGAGCGGATGTTTTACTTCCCCGGGCTGACCTACTATTTAGTAGAATTTTATACAAATTCCATGGGTAATGTGCATCGAGCAGGAATCGGTTTCACTTTGTTTATTGTAGTGCTGGGGGTCTTTTATTTTGTAATTTTTCAAATTGCGGAGTTTTTAAAGTCCTGGGCCCTGCCTGCCAGAGAAAAACATTAATGTTTTGTAGTCTCATCAGAAACCCCGGATTTTTATAATAATCCTAAGGAAAAGAAATAAACAATCTCATGAAACAACAAAAAAACCTTCCGGATAGTTTAGACTCCGAGAAGGTTTTACCTTGCTTTTTGATTGAATTTTTATTATTCCTCAGGCTCGAACATGCTCTTGTCTACGCCACACACCGGGCATACCCAATCTTCCGGCAAATCATCAAAAGAAGTTCCCGGATCAATTCCTGAATCAGGATCTCCGACTTCCGGATCGTAAACATAACCACATGGTACACATACATATTTTTGCATAATTCATTTCCCCTCTCATGTTATATTAATTGCTAACAATACTAGGTATACCCACTTGGATAAACGGCTAAACAAAAATACGTTAAATAATTATGT
>PWEO01000059.1 GCA_003553525.1 Clostridiaceae bacterium | reverse complement strand
TGACACAAAAACCTCCGTCCCCTTTGTGTTGCTCTTTGTGTTGCCTTATTAATTAATCCTCGGGAAGCTGATATTCATAGTCCCGAGGGATAATGCCGTTATGCTCCGCCGGATCGTACGGTTCCGGCCGGACAAAGTATACCCGCTCTTCTAAGAACATGGGAAGATGGAACCACCTTGGCCGTCCCCCGCTGCTACGGTGGACCTGCACGGCGACGTGGGCCTCGCAGTACTCCGTGGGCTCCGTGCCTTCAATAAAGAGCTCGGTGACCACTTGAGACCCTCTGGGGTCCCGCTGGCATAAAATCGTGGGAAGCTGACCGGAAATCCGGCAGACCTCCACTTCAATAATATTCGGCGGCCGGGAAAAGTCCCGGTCTGCATAGCCTTCCAAATCGTGAATTTCTTTCATCACCCTGGACCAAAGTCTTGCGGATACCACACTGCTGCTTCCCAGGGATTCATTTCGGTCATAACCTATCCAGGTGGCTCCGGAAAGGTAGGGAGTATACCCCACAAACCAGGCGTCTTTCTGGTCCTGAGAAGTTCCGGTTTTCCCCGCCACGGGAATTCCTTCATTATTGGTGCGAATAGCTGCCTGCCAGCCGAAGCCTTCATTGGCGGGGGTTACGGCATATTGCATCATGTCCGTCAAAAGATAGGCCACCTTCGGGTCCACGATCCTGCGGTCTCCTTCACTGGATCCGATTTTTCCTCGCTGATCCAACAGCACATTTCCCGAACTATCTTCCACATGGGTAAAGGAAACCAGATCTTTATATACCCCGTGATTGGCAATCGCATTATAGGCCCGCATCATGGCATAGGGCGATGCACTGCCCGACCCAAGTACCGTGGAGTAGTCATATACATGGTGTTCAATACCAAGGTTGTTCAAATACTCCCGCATCACCGCATTGGATCCTGCCACGGTGGGATCCAGCTGGTCCAATAACTTTGTAGCACTGACATTGCTAGAAACCGACAGCGCCTCCCGAAGATTGATCAGTCCCAAATATCCCGCATCCCCCACGTTTTTAGGATGGGGCTCCTCGGGATCATCAGGGTGAAAATATATGGGCAGGTCATCCACTACACTGGCTATGGTATGATCATTGTCCAGGGCCGGCAAATATACCGCCAGGGGTTTGATCGAGGATCCCACCGGACGTCCGGTACCCACCGCCCGGTTAAAGGTTCCGCTGCCTATGGTCTCCCGCCCCCCTATTAAAGCTTTAATTTCACCGGTGTAGGGATTGGATATTACCATTGCCCCCTGGGGCTGAACATTTCCGTGTTCATCCCGTAGGAGGTTGCCGTCACTGTCCCGAAGACTTGGCGGGAAATTATCGGGATTTTTAAACTCTTCCTCCAGTATGCTTTGCATGGCATAGTCCAGGGTGCTGAAAATCCGAACCCCTCCGGTGCTGATTTTTTGCCGGGCTTCATCAATGCTCATGCCCTCTTCTACAAAAGCCTCAAGGACCTCATTACGAATAAACTCTGCAAATTGCCCGGAGATATCCCCCTCGTCAAATCGACTGGGATTGATTCGTTCATGCAGCCCTTCACTTTCATTCAGGGCCCGCTGATACTCCTCTTCCGTGATGTATTCATTCCGCAGCATCTGTCCTAATACGGTGCGATATCTCGGGACAGTCCGCTCGTCAAATATAATCGTATACTCCTGATACTCCCCGTAAACTATATAATCATCCAAAACCTCATCCGAGGGAATAAATCGGATGGGGGAATATCTTGCGGGGTGTTGGGTAATTCCTGCGATCAGTGCGCTTTCCACCAGATCCAGTTCACTGACGGACTTGGAAAAATAGGCTTGGGATGCGGCCTCCACCCCGTGGTTTTGCCCTCCTAAATTAATCGTGTTGAGATAAGCCTCCAAAATTTTCTCTTTGGAAAGTTGGCTCTCAATCTCTATTGCATAGTAGGCATCCTGTACTTTCCGGCTCAAGGTTTGATCATGGGTAAGATACACATTCTTTGCCAGTTGCTGGGTGATGGTGCTTCCTCCCTGCCGGGAACCGGTGGTAAGATTTCGCCAGGCGGAGCCCACAATTCTTCGGTAGTCCAGACCGTTGTGCTGCCAGAACCGTTCGTCCTCCACAGCCACAATAGCCTCCTGAAGGGTGTCGGGGATTTTTCTCAGAGGCACGATGATTCTTTTCTCCTCTTTTCCGATCACTTCCAACTGTTCTCCGGAATTATCATAAATAATGGAATTTTTCTCGATGTAATCATAAATGTTTCTTGCCTGGATCTCCGGTGTATCATTCAGCACGCTTAGAACCCAAACCAGTCCTATCATTCCGCTTATAACAATCAAAATCGCTACAATAATGCTTAGCATCTTCATACCGTACAGCAGCGTTTCTTTTTTATTGGTTTTTGGTCTTCTTCCCCCGGTGTTATGTTGGTTTTCTTCCTCCCGGTAGTAATCTCTACTCATTTTTTCCCTCCCGAAATCCGTCCTCTGTTCCCATATTATTCCTAATTTATCATTTTTCTAATGCTTAAGTATACCATATTTATTACAAAAAAGGGAATACAGACAAAACACAAAGAAACACAAAGCACAAAGGGGAAAAGCACAAAGGGGACGGAGGTTTTTGTGTCATGATAGCACAAAAACCTCCGTCCCCTTTGTGTTACCCTTTGTGTTAATACTCAATCGTTATGGAATCATCGTACTTTCTTCCCAGCTGATGTTTTTTCTTCCGGTTCTCTTTGGATTCCAATACAATATCCAGATCGTAATCCTCGGGATAAAGGTCCTCTCCTTTAATATGAAGTTTGAGGCGTTTATGGTTGACGGTGAGCTTCTTTTTCTTAACCATCACCCCTACGTCTCCCTTCTGATCCATTTCCTGATAAACAATACCCGTGGAGTTCAGGGTTGAAATATATACGCTGTCTCCTACAGCAAAAGTCTCCTGAAGTTTCTTTTGCTTTTGCTGCTCTTTTTTTATTGCCGAGGATTTCTTACGATGATTTGCAACATCCACGGCCTTGGGATCCAGCTTGACTTTTTCCCCGGGCACGGGACTCAGGGATTGCCCCTCTTTTTTTGCCTGTTCCACAGAAAATTGCTTCGGATCGTAGAACTTCTTCTCTCCATAGGTAACCTCATGGGCCCGCTCAATCAATCGGTGATCCAGTCCTAAGCGAAGGGCGATATGAAAGGCGTTGCTCTCGCCGACAGAACCCACTTCCAATCGATAAAGCGGCTTTAAAGACTGAATATCAAAAGCCATGGAACCGTTGGTAAAATCCGGATGCTCCAGGGCAAAGCCTTTGATTTCGTTGTAATGGGTGGTGGCTAGGATTGTGGCCCCTCGCTGATTGAGTTTTTCTAATATCGATGTGGCAAGACCGGTTCCCTCTGCGGGGTCGGTTCCGGCCCCCAGTTCGTCCATAATCACCAGAGATTTTTCGTTGGCTTCTTTAATAATATGAATCACGTTTCCTATATGGGAGGAAAAGGTGCTTAAATTTTGCTCGATGCTCTGCCCGTCTCCGATATCCACTAAAATCTTATCAAACACCGCCATTTCCGTATGTTCCTCAGCAGGAATATGCAGGCCCGATTGCACCATCAAAGTGAGAACCCCTAAGGTTTTTATGGTGACGGTCTTGCCTCCCGTATTGGGTCCGGTAATAATCAGCCCACGGTAGTCGCCTCCAACCTTAGCATCCAGGGGCACGGCTTCTTCTTTCAGCTGTGGGTGTCGCCCTCCGTAAAGCCTGATTCGCCCTTCATCATTTAGGGCCACGCTTCGCCCCTTTATGCTTTGGCTGTATTTCCCCTTAGCAAAGAGAAAATCATAATTTCCCATTAACTCCATATTTACGTGCAGTTTTTGTTGATTGCTCTGAATCAGTCCCGTTAAGGTAAAGAGAATTTGATATTCCTCTTTTTCTTCCTCTAATTTTAAAGCGGCTGCTTCTTCCGCCAGTCGCCCCACATCCCGCGGCTCTATAAACACTGTCATTCCAGATGCCGACCGGTCGATCACTCTTCCTTCCACCTGTTTTTGATGCTCACTTTTAATGGGCAACACATAGATGTTTCCCCGTTTGCTTATCAGACTTTCTTGAAGATAGGGACTGAACCGCGGCGATCGAAGGATGGAATTCAATTTTTCCTTTAATTTTCCCTCTGCCCTTCGGAGCTTTTTTCGGATGCGCTCCAGCTGAGAACTTGCCTGATCATCTACCCGACCATGGCGGATGGTCTTTTGGATCTCCTCTACCAGCTCCCTTAGCTCGTAAAAGGATAAAGCATAGGAACTCACGGAAGGGGCTGCATATTCATAGCCCTCCATAAATTTTTTCAACCGTCGACCTTCTATTAAAAATCCTTCTGTCCTTTGAAGTTCTTTGGGTTGTAGTACCTGGCTTTTCTCCAGTTTTTTAAACACCTCGGGCATACCTTCCAATCCATGGATCGGAATACTTGCGGTTTTCTCCAGGATGCTTACCGCTTCGTCTACCTCCTCCAGCTGATTTCGTATTATTTCCGAGTCCACCGAGGGGGTCATTTTATCCACCAGCTCTTTTCCTACAGATGAAAGTGCGTAAGCTTTCACTTCATTTTTAATCCATTCATATTCCAATGTATCTAATGTATGCTGATTCAACGGTACTTCCTCCTTTATATGTTGTTTCTTTATCTTCGTGCTAATGAAATCAAAAAAACCGCAGGCGACATACCGGGCCTGCGGAATAACATGGAATCTCCATGAAAGGGTATCGATGGAATAAAAAAGCCGTGGCAAAAACCACGGCTGCATATTATTCCTATGGGCCGGTGTTCTTCATCTAGTACAAGAATCAAAGGGGGGATATTCCCGCAACAAAAACACCCTGTGCTTTCCGGGTTTTTGTCCGCTTTGCTTCTTGGTATTTACTTCCTAGATAAGAACTCCTGCATACATTCAATCGATCCCCTTGCGGTTTATTCTGATTTCACTTTTATCATACCCAAAGGAAAGTCCTTTGTCAATGAAACCGGCAAAAATCCAGCCATCGACGGAGTTCAGCTCCTCCTTAAGACGGATACAAAGCACAAAGGGAGCATAAAGCGTAGCACAAAAACCTCCGTCCCCTTTGTGCTACGTCCCCTTTGTGCTACGTCCCTTTGTGCTACCTGCGCTAAATCCTTCGAAGAATACTCAAACTGATCCCGGTAATCCTTTCCAGTTGCCTTAGAGAAATGCCTTGCTTTTTACAGTCAATGATCACTTCGTTCCGCTGCTCGCTTTCGTAGGTTTGTATTTCCTTCGGGCTTTTTCCATGCACCAGGTGCTGTACAAATCTTGCCGCATCTTCATCCTGCCAACGTCGATTTCTGTCATACTCCATATAAGGTTTATGATCCCTCACCTTATGAAACTCCCTGAAAAAAATTTTTGCCCCTTCCCGTTGTTCCTCGGTCAATCCTTTTTGTTGATCAACTATCCGCTTTTGCTCTTTTCCCAGGACTTTTTCTTGACTATGTGCTAAATCCTTTTCTTCAGCTTTATCTTTATTTTGGTCCTTTTCTTTTTTTTCATGATTGCCTTGAACGTTAGCTTGCTTTGTATGCTCTTCATCCGGGTCCTCTGAGTATTTGATAACATCATCCGATCGATCCGCCAAACAGTAAAACGCCACCTCCGAATTGCATATCTTCACCTTCGCCTCGCTAAAATACTCCTGATAACTGCTCCAGGGATACTTTGAAATTTCTTGAACCATACCGGCTTTTACAGGATTTTGATGAATATACCGAATCAACTGAAGAAAGTACCTTTGGTCTTCCACCACTTCGCTTTTGTACCGATCTTGAAAAAGATGTCCCACCCGTTCATATTTCCGATTGTACCAAAGCACATAATTCGATGCGATTCGTCGAAAAGAGACCCCTAAATCTTCATCCCCTTCCTTGATCAACAGGTGTATATGGTTGCCCATCAAACAGTAGGCATATACTTCATATCTCCCTTTATTCCTTTGATCTTGCAACACATACAAGAACTTCTGATAGTCCGCTTCCTCTTCAAAAATCTGCTGTCTGTTAATTCCTCTAAAAATCACATGATAAATCCCGGTCCTGCTTTTCTCTCTGGCTTTTCTTGGCAAGCTCCTTCACCCCTCACTATTGGACTTTTTAAAAATCAGCTACTACTAATACCTTTACTTATATCATCGCTTCGCTGAATCTCTCATTGACTTCTCCCAATTATGTACGGAAATTGTATGTATGATATTTGATCTAAAAATAGTTTATAAAGATGCTTCCTTAGTCCTGCATTTCTTAAATCTGTTCTCTTTTTACCATTTTCGATCATAGGCTAAACATTAATTTGTTATTATTTTATTTATTTGTTGCAAAAGATCGTGCACTACGCACAGAGACTTTAAGGTTTATCACGGTGCTTTGGCTTTCTCACCTTGTTTTTCCCCTTATTACCGGATTTAGTCTTTATCACGAAGTTATCGATTTCATAACGGGCTTTTAGATTTTACAACATTTTTAAAATTTAACAACCCAATAAAAAAACCCGCTTGCCGTAAGCGGGCGTTCATATACTTATATAATATTTTCAGCTAATGACACAAAAACCTCCGTCCCCTTTGTGTTATGACTCCCGCTGTTTTTAGTTAAAACGAACATTATAGATCTTTAAGAGATACTGATACTGCTCCTCCAGTTCCTGCTTGAATTCCTCTTCCGGCATCTTGTCATACAGGTGAATGCCGTCCTCGATCAGACAGTTATAAATCAGTTCCGCCATAACTTTATCCTCTTCTAATAGATTTTCGTATCGGGCGGATACTTCATGGGGAAAATCCAGGGTAAAGGTGATCAGGTCAATCTTTCCCTCCAGGTAGTCCTTTGTCATCTTCATCAAAAAATCCGTATTGGTTTTATTCATCATCTCGCACCTTTCATTATTGCTGCCGTTATATCTAGTACCTTCGTACTGTACAGCTGTTATAGTCTTCATTTTTCATTTTCTGTTAGTATATGTTTTTCAAGGCTTCTTGTCAAGAAAATGACAGAAATGGAGCACAAAGAAGAGAGCACAAAGAAGAGCACAAAGGGGAGCACAAAGGGGACGGAGGTTTTTGTGCTGTGATGACACAAAAACCTCCGTCCCCTTTGTGCTACTTTGTGCTACTTTGTGCTATGTTTTGCGCTTTTTTCTACAGCTTAAACTTCTTGATGTTTGCGTCCATTTCCTCCGCAAGCTTGGCTAAGGCTTCGCTGGCGTTGGAGATCTCGGTCATGGCTGCGGTTTGCTCCTCCACGGAAGCGGAACTTTCCTCGGTGGCGGCGGCGTTTTCCTCTGCCGCGGCGGAAAGGTTTTCGATGATGGCAATGATTTGCTCTTTCTCCTTGCCCATCTCCCGCATGGAGTGATTCACTTTATCCATTACCTTTTTCATCTCTTCCACGGAAAGGTCGATACCGTTGAATTTCTCCTTGGTCTCGTCCACACTGGCACTTTGCCGGTCCACAACTTCCTGTACCTCATCGGTAACGGTGACGGCCTCATCCACTTTATCACTAAGCTCCAGAAGGATCTGATTGATCTCTTCCGTAAAGTTGGAAGACTCCTCCGCAAGCTTTCGAATTTCCTCGGCTACCACGGAAAATCCTCTTCCCGCCTCTCCCGCACGGGCGGCTTCAATCGCCGCATTTAAGGCCAGTAAGTTGGTCTGCTCCGAGATGCTTGCAATCATCCGACTGGCATTTTCAATCTTCTTTGACCGGTCCCGGGTATCCAGCATTACTTGGCGTACCTTTTCGGAGGCGGTTTTATTTAGTGCGGATTTTTCCACAAGCTCCTGTAGGATCACATTTCCCTCGTTTTTCAAGGTATCAATCTGATTATTCGACAGATTCAGCTGCTCAATCAACGCTTCATCCTCTTCAATGATTTTTCCAAGCGCATAGATTCGCTCCGCACCGCTTTCCGTATCCGATGC
This sequence comes from Clostridiaceae bacterium, assembly GCA_003553525.1. Lineage (GTDB taxonomy): Bacteria > Bacillota > Clostridia > Peptostreptococcales > T1SED10-28 > Isachenkonia. The sequence goes on along the minus strand of PWEO01000059.1, from coordinate 859 downwards.
CTGCTCTCCCGCGCTTTTGGCCATCTCCTCAATGGTTTTTGCCACTTCGTCGGAGGCCTTGGAGGACTCTTCACTGGTCACCATCAACTGCTCCGAAGACGAGGATACGGACTCCGAAAGCCCCTGGATTTTCCTAAGCACTTCCCGCAAGCTTTCGGTCACAAGCTGCAGTACCTTGGCCAGCTCTCCGATTTCATCCTGCCGGTTTTGCAAATTATCGGGAATATCTTTGCTGACATCCAGATTGATTAAGGCTTTGCTCTCTTCGCTCAGGGCTTTAATCGGCTTTGCGATTACATTGGCCGCTAAATACGACGCCCCTACTACCGCTAAAATAGCAATGACCAACAGTATTAAAGAAAGATTTAAAAACTGACTGAGACCGCTGAGGAGACTGGCCCTTGGAATCTCAATCATCAGCTTCCAATCCTGGGTATCATCAATATCCGCATAGAAGATATAAGAATCCTCTCCTTCAACGGAAATCCGCTGCCGCCCGAAGGAAGCTTCTTGCATAGCGCTGAAATCCCGACCTAATTCGTAGTATCGACTGGACTCCTCGGTAATGTTATCCACGCCCACTACGGCTTCATCCCGGTGAACAATCACGTTTCCTTCTCCATCGATCACCCATCCGAACCCTGCACCTTCTAAATTAATCTCTTCCACCGTGGCGGTTAAATCATCAAGATACATGGATCCTGAAATCGCCCCCACCACATTTCCTCGAAAATCCCGAATCTCATGGGCAAATACCGTCAGCATTCTGCCGTCCATGGAACTGGGGAAAGGATTGGTGACGTAGGTTGCCTCCCCTTGACCGAAAATCGGCTCCATATAGGCACTGCCGCTAAAGTCG
>PWEO01000208.1 GCA_003553525.1 Clostridiaceae bacterium | reverse complement strand
ATTAAAAAGACTTTTCCCTTCTCACTTAAAAGCTCTTGTACCTGATTAATTATCCGGGCTTGATTTTCAAGGTGAGAAAGCACCCAGACACAGAGGATAATATCAATTGTTAAACTCAACATCGAGATCATAAATTTTTTCCAGGTTAACACCGGTTCCACAACCTAACTCTAGAACCGAGGTCTCTTGATCAAGATTATTAATTAAAAACTCACTGAATTTTTTCTCCGCCTTTTGTGAGAAAATTTTATTCCATGGGATTTTTAAGAGGTCATATATTCTGACAAAGCTATTATAGAACTTTTTCACCCTCATGATTTTATTTTCTTTCAAACAAATCTCTCCTTGATCAAATGTTTTACGGTTTTGCTCGATACCTTCTTCCCCTTTATATTGCAAACAGGGCAACCTGTTTTCTCTTCTGCTGGACCAGTGGAACCGGCTGAAGAGCCTCAACAATTTTTGATTGCTTGATTTTTCAAGTTGTTCATACCTCCTTACCGATTGCCCTTTCGCCTTTTTAGAATCGCTTGCCCAATTTCCAGGTCTTCCGGGGTTGTGATTTTGATGTTCTCGTAGCTCCCTTTAATCATCTTCACCCTGCCGCCTAAGGCTTCCACCAGCATGGCATCATCGGTAACCGATAGATTCTCGGCTTCTCTTTTTTCATGAGCCCGGAGGATGATCTCTTTTTTAAAAGTTTGCGGCGTTTGCACAAGCCAAAGATTTTCCCGTTTCGGCGTATCCTTTACAAAGCCTTCCTCATTAATGATTTTAATCGTATCCTTTACGGGCATTCCAACAATGGAGCAACCATAAACATTGGCCGAAGCAATGCTTTCATTGATTATGTCTCCGGTTACAAAGGGTCTTGCCCCGTCATGAATCAGTATTACGTCACACTGCTGAGACACGGCTTTAATCCCATTATGTACGGAATGATATCGCTCAGTTCCCCCTTCAACAATTTTTCGAACCTTTGAAAGGTTGTACCGCTCTACTATATTTTCTTTACAAAATTCCACTTCTCCTTTAGCCACCACGATAATTATTTCATCGATTGTTTCATGGCTTTCAAATTGCAATAGCGTATGGGCCACTATGGGTTTATTCTCTAAATGAATATATTGTTTATTATAATCCTGTTCCATCCTTTTGCCTTTCCCAGCGGCAACAATAACAGCACTGACTTTTCCTGAGAATTTTTGTTTTTGTCCGACTTCCTGGTTTCCCTCGATTTTTTTACTTGCCTCGATTTCTTGGTTTCCCACGACTTTTCCTCCTTCACCTCTGATATGAAACTGCGATGTTTGGGTATGTAAAAGCTTCTAATAGCAATAGGCTTCCTTGGAAAAAGGGACTCTTTATGATATAAAGAACCCCTTTTGCAAACTGTGTTTATGCAGATTTTCCTTGCATTTCCTTCGGTTTGGCGAAAATCATTCTTCCCGCTGCGGTTTGAAGTACGCTGGTAACCAGTACTTCTATGGTCTTTCCGATGTGTTTACGTCCGCTTTCCACCACGATCATGGTGCCGTCATCAAGATAGGCCAGACCCTGTCCCGATTCTTTACCATCTTTGATGACCTCTACTTCCATTTCTTCTCCGGGAAGAACTACGGGTTTTACGGCGTTGGCCAGTTCATTAATGTTAAGCACGGGAACACCCTGGAATTCCGCTACTTTATTAAGATTGTAGTCATTTGTAATAACTTTTCCCCCAAGCTGCTGGGCTAGTTTTAACAGCTTTACGTCTACCTCTAAATTTTCCTCATAGGCCTGTTCAAACCCATGGTCCAGGATTTTCACTTCGATCTTGAGTTCTTTTTGAATGATATTTAAAATATCCAGTCCTCTTCTTCCCCGGTTGCGTTTTAAAGATGCGGAAGAATCCGCCACATGGCGAAGTTCCTCGAGAACAAACTCCGGAATAATCAGTGGCCCTTCTAAAAATTCGGTTTTGCAAATATCCGCAATCCGACCGTCAATAATAACACTGGTGTCTAAAATTTTAGGGCAAGGTTTGTGACTTTCATTTTTAATTTTTTCGATTTCCTTATCACAATCCTTTTCACTGTCTAACCCTGCAAAAGAATTTAATATTGATAAGTCCTGTCCTCTTTTGGTTGCTAAACTTACCCCTAAATACCCTAAGAAAATTGCCACAAGTATTGATAGAATTGTACCAATAAAGGGGAGCGGGATGTTCATGAGTAATCTGCTGATAATATAGGCTATGATGAGTCCAACCACCAGTCCAATCGATCCGAAAATAATATCCGATGTGGGAACTTTTGATAATTCCCGCTCGATCCAGTTTGCCACCCATCTGCCGAATTTAATGATTAATGGAGAAACTAAGAAAAATATGAATCCGCCTGCAAATAGGGATACCGAATATCCCAAAACCATGTGCCAGAAATTTTCCGTGATACCTTCATAAAACCGGGCTCCGTTATAAAATAGCAAAACCCCTGATACTCCCCCCAGCAAGGCAAAAATCCACCTTACAATTTTGTTAACCATTCCTTCACCTCCTGATTTAATATTATTTATTTAAATTTATTTAATAATGCCTCTACCCCGTTTAAAACTCTATTATACCCCTTACCCCATAACTTAAACCGATAAAAGATCCTTTTTTTAAAGTTCATTTTTTATTCAATCATGGCCTCTATATCTTCCAGGAGATCTTCTTTTTCTCTTCCCGTAGCTAAAATCAATTCACTGAGTAGCACTTGCTTCGCGTTTTGCATGATTTTTCTTTCTCCTGTGGACAAAGCTTTTTCCCGATCTTTTAACGTTAAATTCCGCACCACCTCTGCTACTTCAAAAACATCTCCGGTTTTTATTCGATCCATATTTGCCCGATATCTTTTATTCCAATTGGCTGACATTTCTGTGATTTGAGCGGATAAAACCGCAAAAACCATCTCCACTTCTTTTTCATTGATGATTTCACGAATACCAATCTGGTCCATACCGTCTAAAGGAATCATTACCTTCATATCATCCAGCGGCATCTTCATTATATAATATCGTCTTAACTCTCCAAGAATTTCTTTCTCTTCAATTGCTTCAATAACCCCTGCTCCATGAACAGGATAAACCACTTTATCACCAATAGTATACATATAATTTCCTCCAGATTCTCTATTTGCTCTCTTTTAAATTATACCCTATCCCACTTCATGAGTCAAACAAACCAGATATTCTATCATAGGCTTTTTTCTCTGTCAATATCCTTTTTCGAATGTTTTTTTTCGTGGTTTACAATGGGTAATCTTCTAAATAATCCCTCATTTCCATTGACAAGCGGTTCTTTTAAAAAGTATAATAGACTTAACGATTACTAAACAAATCCAAGGGGTTGAAGATATGGACAAAAATTTTTCCTTAAGCGAATTTCAATCATTAGTCGACGAAGTGCTGATTCGCCATAAAAGCATTCTTGATATTTTGAGCAAGGTACAGGAAAGCAGCGCACGGGTAAATCGCGCCGTTGCCAAAGCCGGTACAAGTTGCGGGTGCATTGAGATTCATGCCGAAAAACCGAAAATTCCCGATGACGTAACATTCTCCAAACTGAAAACCTATATGTCGGATCATGTAGAAGGTGAGCTTTGCCACACCTGTGAAGAAAAAATCAAACAGGAGATTTCCAATAATCTGTTTTATTTGTTTGCATTATGCAATACCTTTGACTTCGATACGGAAAAAATGACCGAGGATTATTATAAACAATTAAAACTTCTTGGAAAATACGGATTATTATAACTGCACTGCAAAAGGCCCAAGGATGAACCCTTGGGCCTTTTTATATTTCGATACAGCCTTAGACGGCTTATCGGACAATCTCCTGCACGGCTTCCCGTAAGGTATCCACCCCTAAGAGGTTTTCCCTGTGATGTTTTAGCTTTTTTTTATTTCTGTTGGAAAGCATCACCGACTCAAAGCCCATTTTCATTCCTTCCTTAATCATTTTTTCCGCCTGAGCCACGGGTCGGATTTCTCCCGTCAGGCTGATTTCCCCGATGGCCATAACCTTTCTCGAAGGGAGGTCCACCCCTTTAAAGCTGCTGTAAATACTGAGGGCCACCCCAAGATCGTAGGAGGTTCCTTCAAGCTTCAAGCCGCCAACCACGTTCACATAAACATCATAGTTGGCCAGGGGAATATTGAGTTTCTTCTCCAGCACTGCAATGATTAGGTTCAGCCGATTATGATCAATCCCCACGGCGGTTCTCCGGGCAAAGCCGATATTGTTTTCCGTGACCAGGGCTTGAATTTCCACAAGTATAGGACGGGTTCCCTCCACTGTGGAGATCACAATGGCCCCTTCATTTTTTTCATTCAATGTCTCCAGAAATAATTCCGAGGGATTGAATATTTCAACTAACCCTTCCTCCCGCATTTCAAACACCCCGATTTCGCTGGTGGTTCCGAAACGGTTCTTCAGCGCCCTAAGAATTCGAAACTCCATGGTTCGCTCCCCTTCAAAGTGCAGCACTGCATCCACCATGTGTTCCAGTACTCTGGGTCCCGCCAACTCTCCCTGCTTGGTTACATGGGCAACGATGAAAATCGGAATGTTTGTGGTCTTGGCAATCCTCATTAAATTGTTTACGCATTCCTTTACCTGGGAAACACTTCCCGGGGCCGAGGTTAAATCCTCCCGGTAAAGGGTTTGAATGGAGTCCACGATTAAAAATTTCGGTTCGTAACTTTTTACATATTCCTCAACCACGCCGATATTCGTCTCCGATACCACAAGAAGGTCCTCTTCCATGGCCCCTAAACGTTCTGCCCGCATTTTGATCTGCTCTTCCGATTCCTCTCCCGATACGTACAGCACTTTTCCGTAGTGTTTAGCCATATTGCTGCTGCATTGTAGAATCAAGGTGGACTTTCCGATCCCCGGCTCTCCGGAAATCAGGCATAATGAGCCTTTGACAATGCCTCCGCCCAGCACCCGGTTTAACTCTTCTATTTTGGTGTCATAGCGGGAATATTCCCCGGAATTGACTTTCGTGATGCTTTGAGGCTTTTTACTGGGTCCCGTGGTAGCCGAGCGTTTCGTTTCTTTTTTTGATTCCACCCGTTCTTCTTCAAAGGTATTCCATTCCTGACAACCGGGACATCTTCCCATCCATTTGGGACTCTCGTAGCCGCAGCTTGTGCAACAAAATTTTGTTTTACTCTTTGCCATATGATCGCTCCTAAGTCTGTCTGTTTTTTTCCAGTACTAAATTACCCTGTTCTTCTTTAAGAATCACTTTATCTCCTGCTTTAACTTCATTTCCAAGAATCTCCTCGGAAATTTTATCTTCAATAAGTTTTTGTATGGCCCGCTTTAAAGGTCTTGCCCCGAATTCGGGATCATAGCCTTCCTTTGCAATGGCCTCCATTGCCTCTTTTGTAACTTCCAGGGATATGCCAAGATCCCCCAGGCGGTTTTGTACGTCCTTGACCATGAGTTTAACGATTTCGTTAATATGTTTTTGCTCTAAGCTATGGAATACGATGGTATCGTCAATTCGGTTTAAAAATTCCGGTCTAAAGGTTCTTCTGAGATCCTCCATCACATTCTTTTTCATATTCTCATACTCACTTTGAACTTGGTCCTCATAATCAATGGCAAAACCTACGGTGCTTTGCTTTTTGATCATTTGGGCCCCCACATTGGAAGTCATAATAATCACGGTATTTTTAAAATCCACGGTCTTTCCCTTTGCATCGGTTAACCGTCCGTCATCGAGAATTTGCAGGAGCACATTAAACACATCGGGATGGGCTTTTTCGATTTCATCAAAGAGAATCACGGAATAAGGTCGTCTTCGCACCTTGTCCGTCAGTTGCCCCCCTTCATCATATCCTACATATCCCGGGGGGGATCCGATCAATCGGGATACCGTATGCTTTTCCATGTACTCCGACATATCAATTCGGATCATGGCGTTTTCATCCCCGAACATAACCTCTGCCAAAGCTTTTGACAGCTCGGTTTTTCCAACCCCGGTGGGTCCGAGGAAAATAAATGAACCGATGGGCCGTTTGGGATCCTTCAGCCCCACCCTTGCCCTTCTGATGGCTCTGGATACGGATTTGATTGCCTCATCCTGTCCGATCACCCGGCGGTGCAGTACCTCTTCCATGTTAAGCAGTCGCTCCGACTCTTCCTGCCGTAATTTATTTACCGGAACCCCCGTCCAATTGGAAACCACCGTGGCAATATCCTCCGCCTCCAGCACGGCATTGGTTTTATTCTTGTTATTGGCCCAATGATTCTTTTGTTCCTCCAGCTCTTTTAGAATTTCCTTTTCTTTATCCCGAAGCTTCGCCGCTCTTTCAAAGTCCTGAATGCTCACCGCTTCTTCCTTTTCCTTTCCGGTTTTTTCCAGGTTTTCCTCAAGCTTTTTCAAATCCGGGGGAGCCGTCACGGAATCCAGTCGAATTTTGGACGCCGCCTCATCAATTAAATCAATGGCTTTATCCGGTAAAAATCGATCACTGATATAGCGGTGGGAAAGTTCCACGGCGGCTTCAATGGCCTCATCCGTGATTTTTACCCGGTGATGGGCTTCGTATTTATCCCGCAGTCCTTTTAAAATTGATACCGTATCCTCCTTGGAAGGCTCCTCCACTAAAATGGACTGGAAGCGACGCTCCAGGGCTGCATCCTTCTCGATATGCTTTTTATACTCATCGGAAGTGGTGGCTCCGATGGCCTGCAGTTCTCCCCGGGCTAAGGCCGGTTTCAAAATATTCGCCGCATCGATGGCCCCTTCTGCGGCCCCGGCACCGATCAATGTATGAATTTCATCAATAAATAAAATAACGTCCCTGGAAACTCTTAATTCCTCCATGATTTTTTTCAGTCGATCTTCAAATTCCCCCCGATACTTGGAACCTGCTACCATGGATGATAAATCCAGGGTGACGATCCGCTTTCCCTTTAATAAATCCGGGATCTCCCCTTTAAAGATTCTTTGGGCTAAGCCTTCAGCAATGGCGGTTTTCCCTACCCCGGCCTCTCCCGTTAAGCAGGGATTGTTTTTGGTTCGACGGCTGAGAATTTGAATGACCCGCTGAATTTCCTTTTCCCTTCCGATTACGGGATCCAGCTTATCCTCTCCCGCCATTTGTGTCAAATCCCTTCCGTACTTATCCAGGGTCGGGGTTTTGGATTTTTCAACTTCTCCCTTTGCCTTTTCATGGGAGCCCGGTTTACTCCCTCCCAATTGATTAACCACCTCGGTGTGGACTTTTTCCAGGTCCACGCCCAGTTCTTTTAATACCTTGGCGGCAATTCCTTCCCCTTCACTGATCAGTCCCAACAACAAGTGCTCGGTTCCGATGTAAGTGGTTCCCAGCTCTCTGGCTGCACGAAAGCTTAATTCAAATACTTTTTTCGTCCTGGGGGTAAAACCCAGTAGATTACCGTCGTCATTCCCTCTTCCAACCAGGGAAATAATCTTCTCTTCGGTTTTTTTAAAATCCACCCCGAGCTTTTTCAGGGTTTCCGCTGCAATCCCCTGGCCTTCATGGAGGATCCCGAGTAGTATATGCTCCGTCCCCACATAGTTATGCCCTAAGTTTTGAGCGACTTCCTGAGAAAGCAGAATTACTTTTTGTGCTCTTTCCGTAAATTTTCCGTCCATGGACATGATTATCAGCTCCTTTATCTTTCCTATTATGATTGACTAAATATTGGTGAGTTTTTCCCTTAGCAAGGTCCCTCTTTGAATGTCCAGATCCCGTAAATTAAGTTCTTTTCCCAGGGCCGCTTGCAAGGATCCCGGCTGAATCATCGTAATCAATTGATGAATCCGGCCCAACTCCGGATTCTTTATTATACCCAGGCTGTTTCCCAGTTGAATATTGGAAAGCAGCTTCATACCCTCCTCTAAGGAAATGATTCTTGCACTTTTTAAAATCCCCAGGGATCGATGGGTCTGATCTTCTATTTCCATAGGCTGTTCCTTTACCAGATTTTTCCGAAGACTTCGCTCTTTTTCAATGATGTGCATGGTTATCTCTTGAAGCTTTTCAATAATTTCCTCTTCGGAAACCCCCAGGGTCACCTGGTTGGATATTTGATACATGTTCCCGGTAAAGTCACTGCCTTCACCGTACACCCCTCGAACCGCAAGACCCATTTTATTGGCAAATTGAAGCATCCCGTGAATTTGACCGCTCATCCCCAGGGCCGGCAGATGTAGCATCACCGAAGCTCTCATCCCCGTCCCTGTATTCGTGGGGCAGGCGGATAAATAACCGAATTCCTCATCGAAGTCATAATCCAGCCGTTCTTCTATGACGTCGTCGATTTGATTTGCACTTTCCAGCACCTTCTTTAATTGCAGCCCGGGCAGCAACGCCTGAATTCGAATATGATCTTCCTCGTTAACCATAATGATCAGGTTTTCCTGTTCGTTATAAACCACTGCACCACTCTCATGATGTTTGGCTAATTGAGGGCTGATCAAATGTTTTTCCACCATTTGCAGCCTTTGGATTTTTGTTAAATCTTTCATTCTTTTCATTTTAAAATCTTTGTTCATTGCTTCATTAGCGGAAATAATGCTTTGATACACTTTCTCGATCACCTTTTCGCCCCCGGCGGGATCTTTGATGGTAGGAAAGAAAAAATCTTTTATATTTCGGGCCATTCGCACCCGACTGCTTACTACGGTATCCTTATACGGACCTTGATTATCCAGCCATTTTGTCAATGCGCTCCCTCCCCTACAGATCTTTTTCCAAATCCTTTATTTCATCCCGAAGCTTTGCAGCTTCCTCAAAATTTTCTTCCTCAATGGCCCGCTGCATTTTTGCTTTTAATGTTTTTATTTT
>PWEO01000188.1 GCA_003553525.1 Clostridiaceae bacterium | reverse complement strand
TCTCCCTGGAGCCAGAAAGTTGCCGAAGTGGCGGAACTGGCAGACGCACAGGACTTAAAATCCTGCGGACTTTATAAGTCCGTACCGGTTCGATTCCGGTCTTCGGCACCATTTTCTAAATACGAGTTTGTGACGTATATGTCATATTATGGCGGCATAGCTCAGATGGCTAGAGCGTTCGGTTCATACCCGAAAGGTCACAAGTTCAAATCTTGTTGCCGCTACCATAACAAGCTGGCGTAGCTCAATTGGAAGAGCAACTGACTTGTAATCAGTAGGTTGCGGGTTCAAGTCCCATCGCCAGCTCCATAAATACGGAGGGATTCCCGAGTTGGCCAAAGGGGGCAGACTGTAAATCTGTTGTCAGTGACTTCAGAGGTTCGAATCCTCTTCCCTCCACCACTTACTTATAATTATTAAATTAACACATAATTATCCACTTAAAACTATGTTTTAAGTGAAGTACACACATGCGGGTGTGGCGGAACTGGCAGACGCACTAGACTTAGGATCTAGCGCTCCGGCGTGGGGGTTCGAATCCCTTCACCCGCACCATTTAACTTATTGAATACTCCAATTACTACTGATGGTACTATCTAATAAACATTCAATTTGTTTTACAACGTAAATGCGGAAGTGGCTCAGTGGTAGAGCATCGCCTTGCCAAGGCGGGGGTCGCGGGTTCAAATCCCGTCTTCCGCTCCAAATAATCTAGACCCATTAGCTCAGTTGGCAGAGCACCTGACTTTTAATCAGGGTGTCCCGCGTTCGAGTCGCGGATGGGTCACCATTTTTTATTGAGGCGGCATAGCCAAGTGGTAAGGCAGAGGTCTGCAAAACCTTTATTCCCCAGTTCAAATCTGGGTGCCGCCTCCATTTTTACACCCAAAAGTTTAATAGTAGGTACCCATAGCTCAGCTGGATAGAGTGTCTGACTACGAATCAGAAGGTCGGGGGTTCAAATCCCTCTGGGTACGCCAGAAATACTGTAGTCCTAGGAATCTTAATTCCTGGGATTTTTCTTTTTAGGGAAAGAAAAATATAGTATAATAATAACAAAAGAGTATGAAATGAGGAATGACTATGACAGCCTGGAGAACCGGAGGATTAAAAGGTGATGCTTTGGAATCCTTGATTGAAGAGACTCATCTGCAATATAAAAGACAGGGCTTGGGTATTATAGAAAAAGTTCCTACTTCAGTAAAGGTAACAAAAATTGATAAAAAAGGTTGTGTTTGCGAAGGGTACTTTGAGAAGAAATCCACCGTCGATTTTGTAGGCCTAATACAGGGTATTGGAGTGGCTTTTGATGCAAAGGAAACGATGAACCCTAGTTTACCTCTGCAAAACATTCACAGCCATCAAATTGAGTTTATGATTCATTATGAAAAACAAAAGGGTTTGGCTTTTATTATCTGTCACTATAAAAAAGTGGATCGCTACTTTCTTATTCCTATCCACATAATCTTGGATCATATAAGAAAGGGGAAAAAATCGATATCTTATAAAGTTATACCCGAGGTCTTTGAACTAAATTATCAATATAATGGTTTATTGAATTATATTCCGGTTCTGAATAATTATCGAAAGTGGAAAAAAGAAATAAAAACAGAAGTAAATCAAAGTGGTGATAACAATGAAACATAAAAAGCACCGGAATCGATCGAAGTTCCGGTACTTTTTTTATTGCTTATGATTGAACTGAATGATTAACTCTTCTTAAGGTAAGTGCTGTTGAAATAATTTTTTAAGGAGCTCCGGAATGACTGTTAATGCTAAGGTATGATTGAGGGAATCATTAGTATACATAATAAAGTTATTGTAAACAAAATCACCGGTTTCATAGGTAATATCGGAGGAACCCTTAATAGATTTAATAATTTCTACATAATTAATATAATGGACGCGAATTTCAGAATTCAGAGCTTCTGAGCGGACTAGCAATTCTAATAAATACTGTTCATTATCAGGACTCCAGAAAAAGTTGAAATGCTCTTCGAAAACATTGATTTCTCTCAGTATTCCCATGCTTTTAGTTGATCCGTTTATTAAAATTTTATCATCTTTTAATGCTATATCATTAAATTTAAAAACAAAACTGAGTTCTCGTTGATGGAAATCTTTTTTATCTGATAAATTCATACTATGGTGAAGACCATTGATTAAAAAGGGTTTAATAGAAAAATAATCAAAAACTCCGGTAATTAAAGGAAGGTATAATATATCTTCATAATTATGAAGTAAAATCTGATCACGAAATTCAGATTTTTTATTTTGAAGATATCTGTAATAAAGAGTAACGCTGTCACCTCCGGAAATTCCATCCTTACGATGGATGCCAAGAAGTTTTTCTACGGTTTTTAACTTATAATTTTCTATTGGTAAGGTTCTCTTGTTTCCTTGGATATGCTTGTAGAGATCAACATGCTTAAGATCACTAAGCTGTAAGGTTAATTTGTGGATTTCTGAACGTTCCTGTATAAAGGGATAATCAAAGGAAAGACCATTGTAAGTAATCATAAGCTTGAACTTGGATAAATCATGGATAAATTGTTTTAACAGTTCTTTTTCCAAAAGTGGATCTTCTAAAAAATACTGGCGAAGCTTATACTGTTTATCCTCAATAAATAACAAGCCGATGAGCACTATCTGATCTTTTTTTCGGCTAAAACCTGTGGTTTCAATATCTAAAAAGCAAAAGTCATCTTTTGAAATCTCTTTCATATATTCGTTATCAGGAAAAGGATTTCTCTCAAGAGTGTAATTGAAAATCTCCATGGTACAAACCTCCTAAAAAACACACGAGTTAAGAATTACAATGTATCGACACGGTATTTTAAATGATTTCCTACTAATATATTTCGAACGTCATCATTATTATTCGTTTTATTCAATGCAAGCATCAACTTGATACGAAGTTTTTGACCGGGAAGATCTCCCCCGAAAATGACACCTAAAGTGCTTAACGTTTTTCCCCCGCCTTCGTATCCGTAACTATCATACACACGGCCAATTGGACAACGAGAGGTAAGTGCTATGATTACGTTTTTATCAATCGCATACTTGATACCTTCCATCATTGTAGGAGGGATGTTTCCTCTACCCATGGCCTCTAGTACAATACCTTTAGAACCTTGATCAACACAGAATTTTAAGATGGAAGAATCCATTCCGGCAACAGCCTTAATAAGGTCCACTTTCTCTTCGAAGTATTCAGTATCAATAAACTGACGATATAATATATCACGGTAATAAATAACCTCATCATTGTCAATAATCCCAAGGGGACCAAATTTTAAAGATTTAAAAGTATCCAGTGATACAGTGTTCGTTTTTGTTACTTCATTAGCAGCATTTACCTCATTATTCAGCACTACAAGAACCCCTCGGTTTTTGGACTCAGGAGAAATGGCGGTACAAACAGCAGCGGCCAAATTACTCGGACCATCGTAACCCAGTTCTGAACTATTTCTCATGGCACCGGTAATTACTACTGGTTTGTTTGATCTAATGGTTAGATCCATTAAGTATGCAGTCTCTTCTAAAGTATCGGTGCCGTGAAGAATCACTACACCGGCTATATCCTTCCGTCTTAACAATTCCAGTGTCGTGTTACGGAGTTTAAACATCATTTCAGGGCCAATATGAGGTCCTGGAGAGTGAGAAAAACTAATTGATTCCGTATCAGCATATTTATCAATATTTGTTACCAAAGACATGATCTCTTCATTAGAAAGGGAAGGAATGGCGGCACCAATACGTTTATCAATAGACATAGAAATGGTTCCGCCGGTAAAAATAATCCCTACTTTAGGTTTTGTCATATAATCGCCTCCTATTCTTTTTCAACATCTATCATTATATGAAACTTTAAAGAAATTCACAAGAAAATGGGGGAATTTATATGGAGTATACTAATAATACTGTAGAAAAATCTCAAAAAACAAAAAAAGGCAAAAAAAAGAACCGGGCCTCCGTCAGCCCGGACACATACCTATATGTGTTTTGTTTAAAAGGGGTATTGGGAATAGAGATTATTTGAGGTTACCAGGGGGATAACCATGAATTAATTATAGCAAGAATCGACAAATTTTGCAACAGTTTTTTTAAATATTTATTATTTGTATCCCTGGAAGGAATGGTTTATAATGTAGATTATAGGAATTTAAATAGTTGAAGGAGTGTTGGTATGGAAAAAAAAATTAGAAGAGTGATGGAAAATTTGTCGAATAATAAGATAAAAGCTAAATATTTTACTACGAAAGAAGAAGCGAAAAATGAAATTCTACAAGAAATTAACCCCGAAATGAATATTGGCATTGGAGGTTCCATGACGATCAAAGATATGAAAATTTATGAGGCAATTGATCAAAGCATAAATCCCGTTTACTGGCACTGGATGGTGAAGCCGGAGGAAAGACCTGAAGTGTTTCCCAAGGCACAGTACGCGGATTTATATCTAGCAAGTTCTAATGCCTTGACAGAAGAGGGAGAATTAATTAATATTGATGGGGTGGGAAATCGGGTCAGTTCCATGTTTTTCGGTCCTAAAAAAGTAATTCTCGTCTGTGGAATTAACAAAATTGTTGAAAATCATGAAGCGGGAATCAAACGAATTAAAGAGATCGCCTGTCCACTAAATGCTAAAAGATTAGGACTCAAAACTCCCTGTGGCATAACCGATAAGTGTAATGATTGTAGCAGTGACCAACGAATGTGCAATATAATTGTAACGATTCAAGCTAAACCTGCTCTCGTGGATTTAGAAGTATATATTATTAATGAAAAATTAGGTTATTAGAAAAGAGGAGTAGTATGGATGTATATCTAGACAATGCTGCAACAACAAAACCGCTCAAAATAGTTATAGAAGCTATGACAAAGACAATGGAATCCTTTTATGGGAACCCATCATCCCTTCATCGAAAAGGGCTGGATGCTGAACGTAAAATGAAAGAAATACGAAAAACCCTTAGCAGAGAAATTAAAGGGAGACCATCGGAAATCATTTTCACCAGTGGTGGTACTGAAGGTAATAATCTGGCTATTTTGGGGGTGCTTGCTCATATGAAGGGTAAAAATAGAAGGATCATTACTTTACCCACAGAGCATAAATCTGTACTAAATACGTTTCAAGAACTAGAAAATAATGGGTTTGAAGTTTGCTATGGAAAAGTCGATGAAAAGGGCCGTGTGGATCTTTTTCACTTAGAGGAATTATTGCAAAAGAATACTGCGCTGGTAAGTATTTCTTATATTAATAATGAAACCGGTGTTGTACAGTCTATAGAAAAAATCGGACAAATGATGCGGGAAAATTGTCCTGGTGCAAAACTTCATGTGGATGCAGTTCAAGCTTTTGGGAAAATTGATATCGACGTAAAGCAATCGCATATTCATCTACTAACTGCCAGTGCCCATAAAATTCATGGACCAAAAGGAGTGGGCTTATTATATATTAAGGAGGGAATTCCTATAAAACCCATGTTTTTCGGCGGGGCTCAGGAAAAAGCCATTAGACCGGGAACAGAAAACACACCGGGTATCTTTGGTTTTGGCGCTAGTATTGAAGCCCTCTCGAAAAATAAAAGAGAGGCCTATGAATCGGTTTTAGCTCTTAAAGAATATTTTGTTCAACGGTTAAAAGAAGAGATAGAGGATGTGGTTTATATAAAGAAAGACACCGGGGACGAGAGTCCTTATATCCTTAATGTCTCGTTTCTTGGAGTAAAAAGCGAAGTGCTATTGCATAGTTTGGAAAGTAAGGGGATTTATGTTTCCTCCGGTTCCGCTTGTACTTCATCAGAGCAAAGTCATGTACTGAGAGCTGTGGGAGTAGCAGCTGAAGTTATTGATAGCGCCATACGCTTCAGCTTCAGTCGCTATACTACTAAAGAAGAATTGGACTATACTCTAAATCAACTAAGGATCATCATAAAAGATTTGCGAATGATAATGAAGAGGTGAAAAAATGGAAAATGTAATAATTGTACGGTTTGGTGAAATCAATCTGAAGGGAAAAAACAAACGTTTTTTTGAGAATAAACTGATCAAGCATATCAGAAACAATGTCAAAGGAATTGAAAATGTCCATCTGTATCAGGAATACAGCAGAGTATATATCAAATCGGAGAAAAAAGACCAACAGGAAATTATTGATAAAGTTCGAAAGGTTTTTGGAATAGTATCCTTAAGTACTGCTAAATGTATTAAAACCGACTTTGAAAAAATTAAGGAAGCAGCTTTGGAAGAACTGAAAAATCGAGTGGAAAAGGATAGAATCCGTAGTTTTAAAATTGTAACAAAAAGGGCAAATAAAAAATTCCCATTGGATTCCATGGAGGTTAGTAGCGCTGTGGGGGAATACCTTCTCGATCAATTAGGGGATAAAGTTCATGTTGATGTGCATAATCCCGATGCAGTTATAAGAGTTGAGATTCGAGATAAAACCTATCTTAGCAGTGACCACTATAAAGCCTATGGAGGGTTGCCGTTAGAAACCAACGGATCGGCCTTATTGCTATTGTCAGGAGGAATAGACAGTCCCGTTGCCGGATGGATTATGGCAAAGAGAGGAGTTAAAGTCCACGCTGTACATTTCCACAGTTATCCTTTTACCAGTGAGCGGGCACAAGAAAAAGTTATGGATCTAGCGAAGGAACTCAGTATGTATATTGGGGAGTTTAAAATTTTCAGTGTAAATCTATTAAGTATTCAAAAATCCATAAGCGAGTTTTGTCAAGAAGAAGAAATGACAATTATATCCAGAAGGTTTATGACAAGAATTGCTCAGGAAATCGCCAAGAAATACCATTTTGATGCGTTAATTACGGGAGATAATATTGGACAGGTGGCCAGTCAAACTATGGAGAGTCTTCAAGTGGTTACGGAAGTTTCAGAAATGCCGATATTCAGACCCCTAATCGCATTTGATAAAGAGGATATTGTGAAAATAGCAAAGGATATCAATACCTATGAAATTTCAATTCAACCCTTTGAAGATT
This sequence comes from Clostridiaceae bacterium, assembly GCA_003553525.1. Lineage (GTDB taxonomy): Bacteria > Bacillota > Clostridia > Peptostreptococcales > T1SED10-28 > Isachenkonia. Next base: position 1,915 of record PWEO01000188.1, on the reverse strand, counting down.
GTTGTTCCGTATTTTTGCCAAAGAGACCCTTAATCAAACCTCGGCTGGACTTCATTAAAGCTTCCGAAGAAAAGCTGGATGTGGAAGACTTGGTTAATAAAGCATTAGAAAATCTGGAAGAAAAAACGATCGCATTTGAATTGGAATAGAGGAGGTATATATCATGGATGGTTTAACCCATTTTAATAAAGAAGGAAGAGCAAAGATGGTGGACGTGGGCGGTAAAAATGAAACAAATCGTAAAGCCATTGCTGTCGGAAAAATAGTAATGAAAAAAGAGACTCTGGACAATATTGTAAATCAAAACATTACTAAAGGGGATGTATTAAGCGTAGCTCAAGTAGCAGGGATCATGGGGGCAAAGGAAACCTCACGTCTGATTCCCATGTGTCATAATTTATTTTTAACAGGTGTTGATATTCATTTTGAAGTAGATCATGATAGTAACGCAATTATAGTCCAAGCAGAAGTTGAAACTTTCGGGAAAACCGGAGTGGAAATGGAGGCCTTAAGTGCAGTTTCCATGACAGCCCTGACAATTTATGATATGTGTAAAGCAATTGATAAAGATATGGTGATTGGAGACATTAAGCTCATAGAGAAAACTGGAGGGAAATCCGGTACTTATCGAAGGAAAGTATAACAGCATAAAAATTTATTATAAGTTCATTTTGAATTTCAATTACAAAATGAATATAGAACTAAAGTAGAAATACTAATAAAGGGAGATAAGCATAGCTTATCTCCCTTTTAATGAATGAAAATGCTATTTATGAAATTTTAAGGTTATCTAGCGCATTCATTAGCCTCTTCCTTCAATATATCCAGACCATGGGTCAATGCATCCGCTACAAATGAAATGCTTTCTGTAGCCCCTTTGGGACTTCCAGGGAGGTTAATGATCAATGTGCCTTTTCTAATGCCGGAAATACCTGTGGATAACATGGCCTTAGGTGTAATAGTTAAACTTTTTGATCGAATAACTTCAGAAATTCCGGGAACATCCTTTTCTAGAATATTCTTTGTAGCTTCAGGAGTGACGTCACGAGGTGCAAAGCCTGTTCCCCCTGTGGTTAGTACTAGGTCTAATTTTAAAACATCAGCGAAATAGATTAAAGTTTTTTCGATCAAATCCTGTTCATCAGGAACGATAATCATCGAAATAACTTTTGCATTGATTTTACTTTCGAGGAATTCTTTTAGCGCCGGACCACTTTCATCCACACGTTGTCCTTTGGACCCTTTATCACTTATTGTAACAACACCTGCATTTATCACATACATCACACTCCGTTACGGGTTAGTTTGAATTGCCGTTATTATTTCCGTTCCCATTGTTATTTCCGTTGGAATTATCGTCATCCTCATCTTCTTCATCTTCCAGTTCCTCGTCATCCTCATCTTCCTCGTTTTCATCCTCACTGTTCTTTTCTTCCGGATCTTCCTCTTCATCATCTTCCGGGAGCACAGCTTGGTAGCGATAAATCACATGTTGTTCTTCTTTAGTAATCGTGCCTGAGGCTGGGGCTCCGTCGGGATCCATACCTATAAACTCATAATTATCGAAAGATCGCTCTTCGGTTGAATACTCAGTACCAACATCTTCATCTTCGAGAACATATTCTTGTGGAGAAAGGACCCTGATCACATTACCATCTTCATCAACTTCTACATATTCAACAGTAACGGAACCGGTGCCATGAACTTCAGGGTCATATTCCTCTAAATCTTCATAATCTCTTGGCAGTTCATATGGCCAGTCTCTTGGAGTAATACCATCATGGTCTTCCGGGTAGTAGGGAACCGGTCGAGATACGTAAACTTTTTCAATGATCTCATCTTCTGGGGTATCCTCAGTGGCTATGGTACCCGTGGGTTCATGGATTTTTATGAGTACATGACTATCGCATTCCTC
>PWEO01000032.1 GCA_003553525.1 Clostridiaceae bacterium | reverse complement strand
CAGGTGGTGCCGGAGTTGAAAGGATCATTGAAAAATCGGGGATTATCCGAAAGAGTAATGCAGTAACATTTATCCGCTGAAAAAGGGCAGCCCTTTTTCGGCGGATTTTTAGGTTGCGGCAGTAGGTATGTTTTTGAAGGGGCAGCAATAATGTTTTTGAGTGAACCCAATTATTTGTGGTATGATAAAATAAATGACAAAATATTCACTTAATATAAAGGAGGAAGCCCCATGGACCGTAAAACCATGATTTTGGAACGGAAAATTGCACCGCCGCCGATGCCTTCCAACATCATTTCGAGAACCGGACTCTTAAGGGAATTCAATGAGAAGATAGGTAGCGCGGCCCCTTATCCTCAAATTATTTTAATCACTTCCCCCGCAGGATATGGAAAGACCACCTTCGCCGGACAGTGGATCGCCGCCGGAAAAGAGCCCGGGGTGTGGTTCAACATCGACGAAAACGACAATGATCTTCACCGGTTTTTTACCTATGTAATCCACGCCCTAAGAAAAGAGCATCCCGACCTCGGCAAAGGAAGTCTGGATATGCTCAGCCGCTATAATGCCTTAGCAGAGGGGAGCCTCACCATCGAAGGAATCCTCACCCCCCTGATGAATGAGCTCTACGACTTACAAGAGCCTCTTTACCTCCTGTTGGATCATTACCACCATATTACGGATCCCGGCATCCATAAAGCCATGTATTTTTTCCTCGAAAATCTTCCGGAAAATGTTACCCCTGTAATCCTCAGTCGAAAAGAGCCTCCCTGGCCTCTTCATCAGTGGCGATCCAAAGGAGGGCTTTTGGAAATTACCGAAGACGGCCTCGCCTTTTCCTTAGAGGAGACAAAAACCTATCTGAGAGAAAAAGCAGGGCTTTTAATAGCCTCGGAAGATATTAACGCCCTGCAGGAAAAAACCGAAGGATGGGTTACGGCCCTGCAGCTGATTACGGGATCCTTTGGACAGTCCCCGGATATTGGGGAACTCATCCGGGCCCTCTCGGGAGATCATCAGCAAATTCTACGTTACCTTACCGAGGAGGCCCTGAATCGTCAGCCGGAGAAAATCCGGGAATTTTTGTTGGATACCGGGGGACTTTCCCGTTTTTCCCCGGAATTCTGCAACGTCCTGCTAGGCAGGGAGGACAGTGAAGAAATTATTCGGTTCCTTCTAAAGGGAAACCTTTTTATCGTAGCCCTGGACACCGGGGGAAAATGGTTTCGCTACCACTCCTTGTTTCAGGAAATTCTTACCCGTCACCAAAGCCGGGAGCAGCGAATGCCCACGAGGGAATTATACCGAAGGGCGGGAAAATGGTTTGAGGAGGAAGGGGACCCGGCGGAAGCCATTCGAGCCTACTTAAAGGGAAAAGACTACTCAGAAGTAGGGGAGATTCTGGACTATAAGATTGATCATCTTTGGGAGACGGAAGGCTTTAAACAGATCCTGCAATGGATGGAGCAGCTGCCGGAGGAAGTGCGGAATCAGTCTCTTCGCCTTACCGTGTACTCCGGCTATATGTATCTGTTAATCGGGAACCTTGAGGCGACCATGAAGTGTTTTGCCACCGCAGAAAAAATTGACGACCCGAGTGACATGGAAGCCTTGGGAATTCTTGAAACCCTTCGAACCACCTTTCATCTTGTTAACGGCAGCATGGAAGAAGGATTCCAAAGTGCCCGAAAAGCCCTTCAAGTCCTTCCGGACAGTTCCTACTTTTGGAAAATATCCGCATCCATCGTCTATGGAGATGTAAAAACCTTCAGTGGCGATCTGATCGGTGCCTATGAAGTCTTCCAAGACGCCTATCGCCTAAGCCGACGGGCAGGCAATGCTCTTAGCACCGTTTCTGCGGCCATGAATATCCTGAAAGTTCTCTGGATGAGAGGAGAGCTTCATGAAGCGAGACGCTTTGCGGAAGAAACTTTGAAAATCGCCAAAGAGGAAGGCTATGCCAACCTCCCGAGGATGGGAGTGGTATGGGTGTTTTTAGGGGAGCTTCTCCGGGAGAAGGGAGATTTTGAAGAAGGGGAACGGTGTGCTAACCGCGGCCTTTCCCTGTGTGAACCGGAAAAAATGCTCTACGGGATGTGCTGTATTTTTAGAAGCGCCCTCAGTCTTTCACGGAAGGATTATGATGCAGGGCTGGAATATTTGGGACGGTTGGAGGAGATGAACCGGGAGACAGTGCTTCCGGTACTGATTATTCATTTGATGAATTCCTGGAAAAGCCGGCTCCTGATGGAGAAGGGAGAGATCGACCGGGCCCGTGAGCTGATGAATGAAGTGGACAGGGATGATCTGACTACCATTTTCTTTCCCTGCAGTCCACCGGTTATGAATGCCCGGCTTCTGCTGATGGAACAGAAAACGGAGCAGGGCCGGGAGGCTGTTCAGTTCTTGGAAAATCTCCCCCAGTTTGATGTATCCAGAAGACTGATGATCGAGCTACTATTGATGAAAGCCCATTTAGAGGAACTGGCCCGAGAACCTGAAAAAGCTGAGACCCTCGTAGTTAAGGCCCTGAAAGTCGGGAAAGGGTATGGGTTTTATCAGATATTCCCTGATGAAGGAGGGCCGATAAAAACGGTATTTGAACGGCTCCTTACCCGTGAAAGCACCGGAGCCGATGCAAGTTATCCCGTCTTAAAAGAGGATACCGGTCTTTTGCAGTACCTTCAAAGAATTGCTGAGGCCATGGGAATCGTTCCTGCCCGTGAAAAAAGCCCTGAAAGTTTAAGACCCGACGCTTCCCATCCCCCCTATGAGGAACTGGTGGAGGGGCTGACCGATCGGGAACTGGAAATTTTACGAAGCATCAGCCGGGGACTTTCCAATGTGGAGATCTCCAACACCATGCATCTTTCCATCCATACGGTAAAATGGCATAATAAAAACATTTTCGGAAAGCTCGGTGTGAACAACCGCACCCAGGCAGTGGCCCGGGGGCGGGAGCTCAAGCTGATTTAGAGTTTCTTTATTACGCTTTACGCCGTTCATCTAGGGCAAATCCAGGGGCCGTGTACGAATTCGAAGGGTCCCCAGAATCAAGGTTACCACCCCGAGGACCGCAAAGATCCAGTATCCTATTCCCTCCAGATCCTCAAAGAGATAAGGAACGTGGGTAAAGGGGGAGAGGTTCTGCAGAAACTGGGGCAGATCCATGGCGGGACCGAAAAAGGGTCCGAAGCCGAGACCGATAATAAGCATAGCCCAGGGCACTGCAGGAAACAGTTTGTGGGAAAGGGAATAGGCAAAGAGGGAGATTCCCGAAACCGCCAGAAAAGCGGGAAACAACAGCAGGGATGTCTCCAAAAGCATGCCAACGGTAAAGGTCTCCTGAGGTGCCGCTAGTCCCGTGGCCAAACCAATGGCCAGAAGTATTAAAAAGCTTCCCAGAATTGTCATCAATAAATGACCTCCAAGCCAGGTTCTTCGGGAAACCGAGGCGGACAGTACGGATTCCACACCGCCGCTGCTTTCTTCTCCCGCAAGGATCAGTAAGGCCTGAATGACGTAGATCACCATTAAGCTTCCTAATATACTGATGATGCTAAGCAGCATCATTTCCTCGGAGAAAAGGGCCTCCGCCTGCTCCAAAGCGCCCAGGGCCTCGGAAAACTCATCGCTGATGGCTCCGAAAAGGGCACCCAGGGAAAGGGAGATGATAATCCAGATGAGCATCAACTTTCGATGGAGTCTCCAGGCAAGTCCCAGAGGAGACCGCAGGAAAGGCGATGCCTCGGTCCGGCCTTTCTTCGACGGAAGGATTCCCGCGCCCAGATCCCTTCGCTGAAGCAGGAGATAGGGGATGGGAAGGAGCACAAGGATGGCGGCCGCATAGAGTAAGAGGAAAATCCACTGATTATCATGGAACGCATGGATCTGCTGATACCATCCATAGGGAGACAAATAGGTGTACCACTGACTCTCCACGGTCAGGGTATCGGGATGGAACTCTCCTAAGGCATTAGCCGTACCGGAGATCAGAAAGGTCACGGCCATAATCATTCCGGCAAGTCCCGAAGCTCCCCGGGAGGTGCCGGCCAGCTGTGCAGTAATGGCTCCCACTAGGGCAAATAACATTCCGAAGAGCCCGAAGCTGATTGCCGCAAGCAGGGAGCCCTCTGTGGGAAGTCCGGACCCCCGAAAGATTCCAAAGGTGATCAAAGTCAACAAGAGGTTCAGGATTGCCATGAATACCAGTACCGAGGTCACGGTGCTGTAGCGTCCCACCGCGGTGGAGCCGAGAAGCTCCAGTCGTCCCAGCTCTTCACTTTGACGGGTATGACGAATGGCGGTCAAAAACCCGAAGAGGCCGAAAAAGGTGATGATCGTGGTGGAGACCCTAAGCATGGTAAACCCTCCCAGACTTACTCCCGAGGCCGGGGCCAGAAATATCCTGGTTGCGGGACTGCTGGATTGGGCTATGGTCATAGTAACAATGTCCTCCGTGGTGGGCAGTAAATTTCGAAACATCATCGTGAACAGCAGGATCATGCCGCCGACCCCTACAAGCCAGATCAATGCACGGATCCGATCCCGTTTTATGGCAAATTTCAATAATTGGAAAGTGTTGAAGGTGTTTTCGTTTTTCATGAAACTTCCTCCTCCCGGTAATGATCGATGAAGATATCCTCCAGTTTCGGCGGATGAGATTTGACGGATGCGATGGTATATCGGCTGAGCACCCTAAACAGATCATTGATGTGGTGCTGTTCCACTTCGAAATCCAGCTGATTGTCGGTTTCTTTCAGATTGTGGACATAAATCAGGTTTTTCAGCGTATCCTTAATATTCTCGGCCACGATGGTAAAGTGGGTCCGCTTTAAGTGTTCCATCTCATGAATCTCCCCGGTTTCCACAATGGTGCCTTCCTTGATGATGGCGATCTTGTTACAGAGGCGTTCCACCTCCGCTAAAATATGGCTGGAAAGCAGGATGGTTTTTCCCTGCTGGTGCAGCTCCCGGACACACTCCTGAAACACCCTTTCCATCAGAGGATCCAGTCCCGAGGTGGGCTCATCAAAGATGTACAGATCCACATCCGAAGACAATGCCGAGATCAAGGCTACTTTTTGCCGGTTTCCTTTGGAATAGGTTTTAAACTTTTTACCGGGATCCAGCTGGAACCGCTCGATCAGTTCTGTTCGCTTACTTTTGTTCATGGAACCCCGAAGGTCTCCCAAAAGATCGATGATTTCTCCGCCGGTAAAGTTGGACCACAACTGCACATCTCCCGGTACATAGGCCAGGTTCTTATGAATCTCCACATTTTTATCCCAGGCGTCCTTCCCGAAGACCTCCACGGTGCCCTCATGCTTTTTCAACAGTCCCAGTAAAATTCGAATCGTCGTGGTCTTTCCCGCGCCGTTGGGTCCGATAAAGCCCATAATATCCCCCTGATTTACCGTAAGGTTTAAGTTGTCCAGGGCTTTAAAAGAACCGTAATACTTGGTTAAATTTTCAATGTTGATCATTTTCATGGTGATCCCTCCTTGATTATTTGTCTTTATCATATCAGGAGAAAGGAGGGGTTGGCCCCACCCTAAAGTGGGGTTTTAGAAAAAAAGACAAAAAAAATTTGCAAAAATATTTTGTTCCCGGGGATACTATACTTGAATATGAAAAAAGCCCGGTTCAGGGCTTTTTTCATTGAAAATTTACTCGAAAGATTTATCATTAAGGCTTGCCTCGGGAAGTTCGATGGTAATTCGGGTGCCGATCCCTTCCCGGCTTAAAACTTCCAGGTTGCCCTGATGCTTTTCAATGATCCATTTGGCGATGGAAAGACCCAGTCCCGCCCCGCTGGCGGTCCCTCCCCGGGCACTTTCCGAGCGGTAAAACCGGTCAAAGATACGGGGCACCACTTCGGGCTGCATACCTTCTCCCTGATCCTGCACCTGAATATAGGCCTTTTGGTCGTTGTAATAAATCCGTAGTAGAATTTCATCCCCCTCCGGGGTATATTTGATACTGTTGTCCACTAAAATCCGGATTGCCTGTTTGATTAATTGCGGATCCCCTTTAAGATATACATTGTCCACAGCATTAATTTGAAAGGGATGCTTCGAATCAATGAGCTTGGCTTCCCGAATCACCATGGTTCCCACCTCGGAAAGGTTCATCACTTCCGGCTGCAGCGGCAGGTTCTCGCTGTCCCCCCGTGCTAAAAAGAGCAGTTGTTCCACCAGGTTTTGCATGTTTTCCGTCTCGCTTTTTATGGCATGGATGGATTCGTCCAGGGTTTTCGGATCGTTTTTTCCCCAGCGGTCCAGCAGGTTGGCATAGCCCTGGATTACCGCAATGGGGGTTCGGAGTTCGTGGGAGGCATCGGAGACAAAGCGCACCTGCGCCTCATAGGACTGATTGATCCGATGGAGCATCTCATTAATGGCTCCCGCCAAGTCCTTTAATTCATTCTGGGTCTGCTCCAGGGGAATGCCTTTTCCCATCTTTGTTGTATCAAACCCGCTGATCACCCGGGCCAGATCCTCAAGGTCCTTCTGATCCGTGATTCTTCCGTCGGAGTCCAATCCCGCCCGCAGTTTGTTTGTGGTTTCCGCCAGTTGCGACAGGGGTCTGAGTACCCTTCGAATGGAATTTCGATTGTTTTTCAGACTGACTAATAGATAGAGGAATTCCAAAATAATCAGTACAATGAGGATGAAAAAGAAAACATGAAAATCCCGCTCCAGGGTATAGGTAACGTGATGAAAACCTCCCTCAACCGGGATACTGATATCATAGCGGGCTCTTTCCAATCGACTGAACAACGCTTCCCCTGAAGGGTCCTGGGCTAAACTGAAACTTCGAATGCTGTCATCCAAGGGAAAAGGAAGCCAATGCAGAATAGTGCTGAAAAATACGTTTCCTTCCGGCTCCGTATCCGAGAAGCGAAGGTGATAGGAACCGATAAAGATTTCTGTATCCTCTGTAAGGGAAAGCTCCTGACCATAACGGGTAAGAAGATCCTCAGCGCTCTGCTCGGCTCGCCAGAGGGTGGTGGAAAAGTAAAGAATGGAGATAAAAAAGTTCATAAGAAAAAAGGCCGCAATCAAAATGCCTGCCATTTTCAGGTTCAGTTTAAGTACTAAGGAGGAACGGATCTTATCAGGGATTACGGGATCCTTTGGGGTAGTTGCTGTATTTTTACTCATCTTTAATCACATATCCCACTCCCCTTACGGTGTGAATTATTTTAATCCCAAAGGGTTCTTCGATTTTCCCCCTGAGATAGCGGACATAAACGTCCACGGCATTGGTTTCTCCCTGAAAATCATATCCCCAGATGCTCTCTACAATCCTTTCCCGCTCCATAACGATGTTTTTATTTTTCATCAGGTATTCCAACAAATCAAACTCTTTTTTGGTAAGATCCACCGCCGCAGAATCCACCCTAACACTCCGCTTTTGAGAATCCATGGTGAGGGGACCGATTTTCAATATGTGGGAGGACGGGGCTTCTTCCTTCCCATTATGGGCTCGTAAATGCACCCGGATTCGGGCTAAGAGCTCTTCAATGGCAAAGGGTTTGGTAATATAGTCGTTGGAGCCTCCGTCAAGGCCCATGACCTTATCCATAACCGAATCTCGGGCCGTAAGAAGGATGACGGGAACCCGGGAAAACTGACGGATTCTTCGAAGGACTTCAATGCCGTTGATTCCCGGCAGCATAATATCCAGCAGAATTAAATTGAAGGGCTGAACCTTCAAAAGCTCCAGCCCGTCCCGTCCATTGGTCACCTTTGTAACCTTATAGCCTTCATAGGTGAGTTCCAGCTCCACAAAGCGTGCAATTTTTTCTTCATCCTCAATGATCAGTATGCTCTCCATTTTTCTCATCATCCTTTTTTCGAAAATCCTTGGCGGTATCCTTCGCGGTTTGGGTTACGGAATCTACGGCTCTAAGGGTGGCATCGGAAACCTTATCCACGGTTTCATTAACTTTGGTCTTTTCAAAATCCGCTCCTTGAAAGCGGTAACGGTAGCCTAAAACAAGGCCGAGAATAGATACGGGGATAACGACCCAAAAGGCGAAGAACAGTAAAAGCACCAACAGGGTAATGGGGATCATCATAATGCTTTCCCCGTCCTTTTCAACCCGAAGGCTGTTGACGTTTCCTTTATGGAGCATTTTACCCGCCCATCGGAAAAAATCTCCTAAGACTTCTCCGAAAGAGATGCGGTCCGCCTTATCCTTAGATTGTTCCCCTTGGCTTTCTTTTTTCATTTCCTCAGGCGTTACCTCCGGCTCTTCCGCCGAGCGGTAATACCCGCCTTCCTTGGGAGGCTCCATCCGGTTTTCCCTCTCAAGAATAATCACGGCCTCTAAAATATCCCCATTGGCCCTCTCCAATACTTCCTTTGCTTCTTCATAGGTGATGTCTGCATGTTCTTTCAGTTTTTTTACCTGCTCTAAATTTGTCATGATGATAACCTCCTTTTATTATTAAATTCATCATAACAAGAAAAGATTTGAGGGCCATTGAGGTTACATTAAAATCAGATTAAAAAATCCTTAAAGTTTTTCAAGATCATGAGTCTTTCTTCTTATTTTACTACAGGGAGGGGACTGCGTCCAGAAATACCATGGGAATCAAGGCTGGGCTCCATTTTTCTGTGTTTTTTTTAGAATTCCAAGAGGAATATCAAAACAAACAGCGAATACGTACTATATCGATAAAAAACGATGCTTCAATCCTAGCGGAAATGGTATATACAATATAGGATGAACAACAATCACAGGGAGGAAAAACCATGGAAAAGACAGTAAAAGACAGTGTGAATAACAGCGCCAGGGAAGACATCATTGAAGTGAAAAATCTTAGAAAAACCTATAAAAACGTAAAGGCCGTGGACGGCATTGACTTAAAGGTGAAAAAACAGGAGATCCTGGCCATCCTCGGGCCCAACGGGGCGGGAAAGACCACCACGGTGGAAATGCTGGAGGGCCTTCGAAAACCCACCGGGGGAGAGATTTACT
>PWEO01000176.1 GCA_003553525.1 Clostridiaceae bacterium | reverse complement strand
TATTTGAATTTTCTGTTTTTTTCGCATAAGTATTTACAATGGTTCTTAACTAATTGTATATCTCGATACTTTATTTGTCTATACCTATTTTGTCGAATAAGAAATTAGTCGTTTGCAACTTTCCAACTGGATTTTTAACGATTTGAGTGATAATGCATTGTGTTTTAACAGGGATACAGCTTCATTTTGTGAAATATTAATATAACCATGGTTTTTCCAAAGTTTTTCGGGTATAAACCCTGCATCGAATACTTCCTGTTTATTAGGCACTAAAATTCTATATACTGGTGAAAGTTGGGATACTTATGAATGACCAAAAGATCAATGAATGTAAAAATCAAGAAAGTGAAACGCTAGAAATTAAAGACCGGGGAAATAAAGATCCGGTGCTGGAACTGAAAAACGTAAAAAAAACCATTCGGAAAAAAGATATCATCAAAGGTATTGATTTATCCGTTTACGAAGGGGAAGTTTTCGGATTTCTCGGACCCAATGGAGCGGGAAAAACCACTACTCTTCGAATGATTGTGGGATTGATTCGAATGACTGAAGGAGAAATTACAATCGGTGGATATTCAGTTAAAAAGGATTTTGTGAAGGCTATGGAAAACGTAGGCTGCATCATAGAAAACCCTGAGATGTATGATTATCTTTCCGGCTGGGAAAATTTAAAAGTTTTGGCCTCAATGGAAACGGGCATTACCAAAGAGCGGATTAAAGATATGGTCAGTCTAGTAGGACTGGAAAAACGAATCGATGACAAGGTATATACCTATTCCTTAGGGATGAAGCAGCGTCTCGGCATTGCACAGGCCCTGATGAAACGACCAAAATTATTGATTCTTGATGAGCCTACCAATGGACTGGATCCTGCTGGAATCAGCGAGTTTCGACGTTTGATTCGCTCTCTTGCTGAAAAAGAGAATCTCGGAGTATTAGTCTCCAGCCACATTTTAGCGGAAATGGAGATGATGACCGACCGAGTGGCGATTATCCGTCAAGGAAGCATCGTAAAAGTCATATCTGTGGATGAAATCATCAAGGAAAAAGGCATCACCTACCGTCTCCAAAGCCCTGAAAAAGCAAAAATACTAATCGAGCAAGAGTTTCACGGAGAAGTGCAGATTAAAAACAATATGGAGTTAGTGGCTTTCGTTAATGAAGAAGACGTTCCCACCATTAATCAACGGTTATTCTCCGAAGGAATTGCCCTTTATTATGTATCAAAAAATCAAAAATCCCTGGAAGATCTTTTCCTCCAACTGACAGCAGGTGATGAAATTGTATAATTTAGTGGGAAATGAAATTCTCAAACTTCTTATGAAAAAGCGACTTTTTGTAGTTTTCGGTATCCTATTAATTTTAATAGGTCTTTTCGCCTATGGAGAGCAGTATACCCGGGATCGTACCGAAGCTAGGGTTGCAGAACAGCTAGGGATCGACGACATCGATGATTGGCGGGAGATTACCAATCAACAGCTTCGTGATTTGGAGCGGCGCCTCGAAAACCCCTTCATACCCGATGAGGGGAGAGCGTCCTTGGAAGTAAGGGCGGAGCAGCTCCGTTATTATTTAGAGAAGGATATTAACCCTACCACCTTCAGTGCAGGGCAGTTTATGAGCAACTTTATGGAACAGTCTATATTCCTGTTTCTTCCTCTGCTTATTATTCTTTTGGGAGCTGATATCGTCTCGAAAGAATCAACTACCGGCACAATTAAGCTATTAATGACCCGTCCCGTGCCCCGTTGGAAAATCCTGACCTCAAAAGTTTTAGCCCTGATGGTGCTGGAAATGCTGGTTATCTTTTCTATGGCCGGAATTTCCCTGATTATCGCTTACTTCACCTTCGGAAGCCTGGGCTTCGGAGAACCCGTGATTACTGGATTTCGAATCGTCGACGGCAGTCTTGATACCTCTAATATCCGAACAGTCAGTCTTGGAGTATACAACATCATGGTATATTCCATGGGCTATATCGTAGCATTTACCATCGGTAAAATGGCTTTGATGGTTTCAGTTTTGGTAAAAAGCACGGCGGCAGCCATTGGTATTATGATGTCTTCATTAATCGGAGGAACTTTTCTCAGCTTCTTCATTGGTGATTGGGAACTGACCCGATACCTTTTTAATGTTAATTTACAGCTGACGGATTTTCTTTCAGGCAGCCTTCAACAGGTGGAAGGCCTCAGCCTGGGGTTTTCCGTTGCGGTATTGATGGCTTGGGCTTTCGGGTCTATGATCATTGCCTACAGTGTATTTCAATATAAAGATTTTATGGATTAGGAGGAACAGCTATGTTGAAATTTATTAAAAATTATTTGTGGCCGGTGTTTCTGGTGCTGTTCATTATCGGAAGCGGATTTTTCATTTACGGTGTATATTATTCTTTTCAAATAGTTTCCGGAGACGTTACGGAAGAACTGTCAGAGAATGAAGTGGCGGATGAGAATAGCGACGAAGATCCCGGTGAAGTTTCCACAGAGGACGAAATCGATGCTGACCCAGGAGATGAAAACGGAGCTGAGACTCCAGCAGAGGAACCAGCGAAGGCTGCACCCGGGCTGAACTTTATCAGCCTTGGGGATTCCCTGGCTCGAGGCACAGGTGATGATAAAGGCCTCGGCTTCTCCGGAAGAACCGTGGAAATCCTTCAGGTTTCTTCCGAGGAAGAAATCAATTACAGAAATTTTGCCGTGGACGGCTTTCAAAGCCTCCAGCTACTGGAATTCTTTGAAAACCCCGATTTTCTGAAAGAAATTGGAAAAGCTGACGGGATTTTTATATCCATCGGAGGGAACGATTTACGAACCATTCAAAATCTTGCGTCACAGGAGCAGGAAAGTGCCTACAACTCCCTGAAAAAGATGTACCTTGAAACCCTTGAAGAAACCTTCCTTCTTCTTCGGGCAGAAAACCCTGACGCTTTAGTTATCTTTCTAGGCCTATACAACTTGGACTACTCGGAAGTTAACCAGGACGAGACAGAGTTTCTTCTTCGCTGGAACGCCGCAACCAATCAGTGGATTTCCTTAGAAGAAAACGCAGTTTTTGTTCCCACCTATGATCTATTTCAGTTTCAATTAGAGAATTTTTTGTCCTTTGACGGTCTTCACCCCAATGACAAAGGTTACCAAGCCATTGCAGAACGAATCTTTGAAGTACTTCCTTCTTTTGAGTAACAACTAAATCACAGAGAGAAAACGTAAAAACATAAAAGGAAAAACACATAGGGGACGGGGGTTTTTGTGTTATGATAACACAAAAATCCCCGCCCTCTATTGATTTCTGTAGATTCCATTGAACTTTAAAATTATTTTGCCCTTATTCTTCACCGACAGAGTAAAACCACGACGTCATTTACATTCGTTCCAGTGGAACCGGTAATAATAAGATCCCCCGTTGCTCTTAGGGCAGTATAGGAGTCATTATTATCAAGATAGACTTCCGGCAACATATTCATTGCCCTCATTTTTTCCACAGTTTTGCCGTCAACTATTCCCCCTGCCGCATCGGTAGGTCCATCGGTTCCATCGGATCCTAGGGAAAAAAGAACCACGTCTTCCAACCCTTCCAACCCTATTGCAGCGGATAATGCAAGTTCCTGATTTCTGCCCCCTTTACCCCTACCGATCAGACGCACCACGGTTTCTCCACCGACTATGATTGCGCAGGGGGGATTGATAAATGGAGAATTATTTCGGGGATTCTTAATCTCCCGAGCCACGGAGGCCATGAATTTTCCTCCTTCTCTCGCTTCGCAGTCCAAGGTGGATGAGATGATCAACGGATGGTAGCCAAGATCCTTGGCACTGTTTGCTGCAGCTTCACAAAGTGCCCTTACACTGCCGGTAATAACCGTTTCACAGTTTGTAACAACTTTCGGCGTTTCAATTTTTATACTCTTTTGAATATGATCCTCCACCCGAAGCTTATACTTCCTTATAATATCCAAGGCCTCCTTAGAAGTGGAACTGTCGGGATAAGCGGGACCCGAGGCTATGGAGTCCAGGCGATCCCCGATTACATCGGACAGTACAATGGAAAAAATCCTGGCCTCACCGCAAAGACTTGCAAACTTCCCTCCCTTTAGGGCTGAAAGTCGTTTTCTTATGGTGTTGATCTCAACGATATCAGCGCCACAGGAAAGCAACTGATCGGTAATATTCATAATTTCTTGAAGACTTACTCCCTCTATGGGCTTTTCAAACAGAGCGGATCCCCCTCCGGAGATTAGGAGTATGACCCGGTCCTTTTCACTTAATCCCGAAACCATCTTTAGGACCATCTCTGCTCCTACTATAGAGTTATGGTCCGGCACCGGATGCCCCGCTTCTATAATTTCCATCCCGGGGATTTCTCCCTTGGAATGATCATACTTTGTAATCACGATTCCGTCGGATACCCTATCCCCTAAAACCGTCTTCGTTGCTCTTGCCATATTCCAGGCGGCTTTCCCAATAGCAACAACGAGGATTTTCCCTTCATGACCAAAGTCTTTTGTTGCCAGAGCTTTTTTCACTGCCTCTTCTGGCAAAACCCCTTGAATAGCGTCTTTCACAATGGTTAAGGCATCTGTCCTAAGACCATTTATTTTACGGTCCATATTGTCGGTCTTTTCTTCATTCATCAACTTCAACGGACATCACTCCTCTTTTGGTTTTTAAAAGTAACAAAGGGGAGGTTGGTTTCTGTGCTATGATGACACAAAAACCCCCGTCCCCTTTGTGTTCTTTGTGTTCCCCTTAGTGTTCTCACTCTTCTATACATCTTCATTGATGTATTTTACTTGATCCTGACTGTTGGATACAACAATCTGTTCAATACTGAAAACGATAACCCCTATATTGTCTCCTAAGATAAATTGAGGCATTTTTGTCTTGTTCATATGCATTTCCCTGTAGTGATCTTCTTCGTTACCCTCTATGGGCCTGGCAGTACCTAAAAAAGTGGCGCTTACTTCTGAAGAGGTTGAAAAAAACAATAATGAAATGTTTCTGTTCTTAAGAATGTTGCTGTACTTTTTGCTGTTTTTTCTGGTGCTTAAAATTACTTTATTCTCTCCTTCCACATAGGTGAAGTTCATTAAGGAAGAATAGGGATTACTCTCCACGCAGGTTGCCATAACACAAAGTCTTTCCTCCTTAAGCAATTGCTTAATGTCATTGGGAATGTTCATTTTTATCTCCTCCTCCAATTATTTGATAGAGGATATGGAAATCCTCCCTGGAAAGCAGTTTCTCCTCCGCTTTTCCTCCGCCAACGGGAAATATGAAGGATATTTTATCCTCTTTATTCTTTTTATCCTTTTCCATGGCGTACACCAAATCCTTGATTGTAAACTTCTTCATGTTCAAAGAAACATCGGTTTTCTTTATGACCTTTGTAATCTTTTGAAAATAAAAGTCATCAATTAAGCCTATCTTTTTAGCCATTAAAGCTTCATAATACATACCGATCAAAACCGCTTCACCATGGGTGTATTTCTCATAGTTACCGAGGGTCTCCAAGGCATGTCCTATGGTATGCCCGAAGTTTAGTATTTTTCTTATACCCTGTTCTTTTTCATCTTTTGCTACGATACTCGCCTTAATATCACAGCATCTTTTAATCACTTTTTTAATGACTTTTTCTTCTAATCCTAAAATGTCATCAAAGTTCTCGTCAATATAGGTTAAAAAATCATCGTCGTAAATTATACCGTATTTTATCACTTCTCCAATACCGTTGATTAACTCTCTTTTCGGTAGAGTTTTCAAAACTCCGGTATCAATAACAACCGACAATGGCTGATAAAAACTTCCCACGGTATTTTTTCCCCCGGGCATATTCACCCCTGTTTTTCCTCCCACACTGCTATCTACTTGGGCAAGCAAAGTGGTTGGCACTTGTATATAGGGAATCCCTCGCATATAAATCGAGGCACAAAAGCCGGCAATATCTCCCACAACACCTCCCCCTAGGGCAATTACCAGGGAGTTTCGCGTGAGTCCGTATTCCAACATATCCACTAGAATTTTCTCTGCCATGCCAAGAGTTTTAGTACTTTCCCCAGGGGGAAGTACAATTCTGTGAATTTTCCTTCCTTTCAAAAGGGCATTCAAAGACTTACCATATAGTTTTTCTACATTTTCATCGGTAATCAACACCGTTTCCTGGGGTCTGCCTATGTAGTTTGAAAGCTGAGAAACTGTCCCCTCTTCTATATAGATTTCATAGCTGTTTTTCTCTAAATTGATAAGCAACTTTTCCATTTTTTTACAATCTCCTCTAAAGAGTCTCCATGAAATTTCGTTAAAAATTCCTGCAGGATTACGGTTATGGCTACCATTTCCCCTACCACCGATGCAGCAGGCACCGCGCAGGTGTCGCTTCTTTCTATGGTTGCCAACATCGGCTCTTTGGTTTTAATGTCTACAGTTTTCAGGGGTTTATAAAGGGTGGGGATAGGTTTCATGGCACATCGAATGATAATGTTTTCTCCGTTGGACATCCCCCCTTCTATACCTCCGGCATGATTGGTCCTTCGGTGGTAACCCTTATGGGGATCATGGAATATTTCATCATGAACTTTTGAACCTTTTTTTTGAGCATTTTCAAAGCCATACCCTATTTCTACCCCTTTGATGGCCTGAATCCCCATAAGTGAATAAGTTAATTTGGCATCGAGCTTCCGATCCCATTGAACATAACTCCCAAGGCCCTTGGGAACTCCGGTTATATGAATTTCAAACACCCCTCCCAAGGAATCCCCATCTTCTTTCGCTTGATCTATACAGTGAATCATTGCTGATTCCATATTTTTGTCTGCGCAGCGTACCGGGGAATCTTCGGCATTTTTTATTATTTCGATGTCTTGCACCGGTTTTTTTAGAGATGCCTTACCAATGGCGGTTACATGACTCACCACCTCTATATTAAAAATTTCTGCCAACTGACGGGCGATACTTCCGATAGCCACCCTTGTGGCGGTTTCTCTTGCACTGCTTCTCTCAAGAACATTTCGAATGTCTGAAAAATTATATTTCAACGCACCGGTCAAGTCCGCGTGTCCTGGTCTGGGTTGAGTGACTTTTCTAGTCTCTTCATCAACTTCCTCGGGATTCATATAAGCTTCCCAATTTTCATAATCCTTATTTTTAATGAAAAAAGAAATGGGACTTCCTAAGGTTTTACCCCCTCTTATGCCGGATAAAAAATCAATTTTATCTTGTTCAATCTTCATCCTCCCCCCGCGGCCATAACCTTTCTGTCTTCTTCCCAGATCCTTATTAATCTCTCGAGTATCAATGGATACATTCGAAGGAAATCCTTCAATCATCCCCACAAGCCCTTTACCGTGGGATTCCCCTGCTGTCAGTATTCTAAACACGTATACCACCCTCTCTTTCACCTTTTTGTTTATTATTCCATAATCTTTTTCTCCATCATATTCCTCTACCCTATTTAATATTATTATCTGCTATGAGACCATTTCCGTAGTTATTCCAGAAACTCTTTAGCAGTATTACCCAGTGTATCCTGTGCTTTCTTAAATCATACCCCAAGTCCGGTAACAAATATATAATTCTCCGGAATATTTGAAATACCATAGCCTGATTAATCACTTGATGAAATATCTGATTAAGCGCTTGTTAACTATTTACTTAGGGTAACCTGTTTCAGTTTCTTCTCGAAATCAGGAAAAGACACTCCAATGCATTCACTGTTTTTGATTTTCACGGAACCCTTGGCAAATAACCCTGCTACTGCCATGGCCATGGCAATTCGATGATCTCCGTAACTTTCCACCGTGCCTCCGATGATGGTATTTTCCCCTTCAATTTCCATACCATCGGACAATTCCCGAACCTTAATCCCCACTTTTTTCATCTCCGTTACCATGGAAGTTATCCTGTTGGATTCCTTTACCTTTAACTCTTCGGCTCCCGTAATGGTGGTTCTTCCCTCTGCCACAGCTGCAATCACCGCAATAACCGGTATTTCATCGATTAATCTCGGAATGATTTCTTTCCTTATATTGATGCCCTTTAATTTTTTTCCTTGAATGATTATATCCCCCGCCTCTTCGCCGCCACTTTCCGTGATGTTGTCTATTTCAATCAGTGCTCCCATTTCCCTTAATACATCAATAATTCCCGTCCGGGTAGGATTCAGGCCCCCCCCTTCGATAATTAAACGGGAACCCGGTATAGCGGCCGCCGCCGCCATGAAAAATGCAGCGGATGAAATATCTCCCGGTACCCCAATGGCCGTCCCGTGAAGTTCAGATTTCCCAACAATAACCTTTCCGTTTTCAGCGGTTATATTACCCCCTAAGGCTTTTAGCATCCTTTCCGTATGGTCCCGGGAAGCAACTCCTTCCCTAATAACTGTTTGACCCTCTGCATACAAACCCGCCAAAAGTACTGCGGATTTTACCTGGGCACTGGATACGGGAGAAGTATAATCTATGCTTCTTAAGTTTCCCCCTCGAATGACTAAGGGGGCCAGTCTACCATGGTCTCTTCCTTCAATATATGCCCCCATTTTTCGTAAAGGCATGGCAATTCGGTCCATGGGTCTTTTTCGCAAAGAACCGTCTCCTGTTACAACGCTGAGGAACTCCTGCCCCGATAATATTCCGGAAATCAGTCGCATGGTGGTACCGGAGTTCCCGGCGTCCAGTACGTCCTCCGCTTCCTGCAAACCCTTAAGCCCTTTTCCGTGAACAATGATTTGACTGCCTCGGTCCTCTATTTTAATACCTAACCCTCTAAAACAGGCAATGGTACTATAGCAATCCTCCCCTCGTAAAAACCCTTCAATGACTCCTTTTCCCCTGCTGATCCCCGAAAGCATCACGGCTCTGTGGGAGATGGATTTATCTCCGGGAACCCGGATCCTTCCTTGTATCTTATGGACTTTATTTACCCTTAGCATATGCTTTCCCTCCGCCTTTCTGATGGGTTAAGGAGAAACCCTCAGTCTTTAAAATATCGTAGGCTTTTCTTTGCATTTCCTTTGATGAAAAGCCCACTCTTAATGCCCCTCCCTCATCTTCCCTTGCATGAAGGATCTCGATTTCTTTGATATTTATATTATTATTACCCATAAGCTGTGTTAAGTCCCCTAAAATTCCCGGACGATCCTGCACGTCAACAAATAATTCATACAGCGACGGCATGTAATCTTTTGAGGTATTGGGAATGCTATCTCTTATATCCTTTGCCTGTTGTAGCCGATTTAAAATTCCTTCTTCTTTATCTTCCCGTAGATAATCTTTAAACTCTCTTAACCGCTCCTCCAG
>PWEO01000065.1 GCA_003553525.1 Clostridiaceae bacterium | reverse complement strand
TGATTGCGGGGATCGAACCGATGCACTATTGGCCGGGATATCCCCAAACCTCCAGTCCGGGCTACGATGAGGGTCTCATTCATCTGCCAAACGGAGCGGGCGCTGCCTATTTACAGCAGATCCCGGATTACCCCCAGGGAGTTACAGTGAGGGATGTGTTAAACCTGGCCTTTGAAGAAGTACGTGAACTTGAAACTAAAATGCGTCAGCTGGAAGAGGCGATGAAGGAGATTCAAGGAGAGGCGCTGGAAAAAGCGTTAAAGGAGTACAGCTCCTTAACGGAAGCCTACGAAGCAAAGGGCGGCTATCAAACCGATGAAAAGCTGAAAAAGATCATTACCGGCTTGCAGTTTAACGAAGCATTTTTACAAAAGGAATTCAGTATTTTAAGCGGTGGAGAAAAAACCACCGTGGTGTTAGGAAAGCTGTTGATCGATCAGCCGGACATTCTGCTGTTGGATGAGCCCACAAATCATTTGGATCTTCAGGCCATTCAGTGGCTGGAGGGGTATTTAAAGAGCTATAACGGTATTGTCCTTGTAGTATCCCACGACCGGTACTTTTTAGATCATGTGGTTACAAAAATTGTGGAGGTGGAAGGCAAGAAATCCATCACCTATAAAGGAAACTACTCCGCTTATGCAGCCCAATGGGCGGAAAATGTCAGAATCCAATATGAACAGTACTGTGAAGAACAAAAGAGAATCCGCGGGATGGAGGAACAGGTAAAACAGTTAAGAGACTGGGCCCTTCGGGCGGATAATAATAAATTTTTCAAACGGGCGGCGAGTATTCAGACAAAGCTTGAGAAAATGGACCGGATCGAAAAGCCGGTGATGAACAAGAAAAATATGCGGCTGAATATTAACGGAGATGGAAGGTCAGGAAAGCAAACCATCATGGCAGAGTCCCTTACCAAAGATTTTGAAGATAAAGAAATATTTAAGGGTGCGGAGTTGCTGATTTCCTATGGAGAACGAGTGGCGCTGATTGGCCCTAACGGCAGCGGAAAAACCACTTTTTTAAAAATGCTTTTAGGTGAGGAAAATCCGGATCAGGGCATGGTAAAAATAGGAGAGGGAGTAACGGCCGCCTATTTGCCCCAGGAAATTGTATTTACCAATGAAAACCTGACGGTGCTGGACTGTTTTCGGGAGGATCTTTTTATCGATGAGGGAAAGGCAAGGGAGTACCTGGCGAAGTTTATGTTTTTTGGAAGCAGTGTGTTTAACAAGGTAAAGCATCTCTCAGGGGGAGAAAAAATCCGACTGAAGCTTGCCCGAATGTTATACGACGATATTAACCTGATCATACTGGATGAGCCCACCAACCACCTGGACATTGCGTCGATTGAAAAATTCGAGGAAGTGCTGAAAGACTTTAAGGGGACGGTATTTTTTATTTCCCATGACCGATATTTTATCAATGAGGTTGCCGAGCGTGTGGTCGCGATCGAAGACAAGGCTTTTGCAAACTACATTGGAAATTATGAGGAATACAAAAGTGTAAAGGATCAGGAAAAAGAGAAAATCCAAGAAGGGCAGGAAACCCAGGAAGATCGGGAAGCAAAGGCAAAGAAACTCAAAAAGCCCCGGCAACGGGATAAAGAGAAAGATGAAGAAGCGGAAAAGACAAAACTGGAAGCTGTGGTGGAAAAGCTCGAAAGGGAAATCACGGAAATTGATGAAGCCATGACAGCCATCGGGTCCGATTATCAGGAGCTTTCTGAGTTATACGAGAAAAAAGAGATGTTAAACCAAACCATCGAGCAAACGATGGAGAAGTGGGCGGCCTTGTAGAGTTAGATCGAGAGAGTGCAGGGCTTGCAATTATTACTGCAGTTATAACAAATCTTAATATGGCCATTACGATAATTATTGGGGCCGGACTAGGACTCGTAATAGGATCTATTTTGTTTTATAATAAGTGAAACCGAATCTAAAGACCCTACGTAGTAAGAAGTATCAGGCAATGAGGTGAAACTATGGAGCGCTCCGTCATGAAGAACACCGATCATGAGTATGACAACAGCATTCTCTTTCAACAGCTATATAAAACGTATTACAACAAGCTGAAGGGGTATCTTTATAAGCGTTTGCAAAATCAAGAAGAAGCCGAGGAAATAACCCAGGAGGTTTTCTACCGGTTTTATCGGCAATGCCAAAAAGGGCAGATTGATTTTGAAAAAAGCGAACCCTATCTATATCGCAGCGCCCAAAACGCTTTGTATGATCTTTGGAGAAAGCGGGGGAGAAATCCTAAAATCATAACCATGGAGCCCTTCGAAGAATGTAATAAAGCTCTTTCTCAGGAAGAGGCAAAATTAGACAATCTTTTAGTGAAGGAATTATTGGAGGGACTATCGGAGACAGAGGAGCAAATACTCAGACTCAGAATTTTAGAAGGGTACTCTGTCAGGGAAACCGCAGGTATTCTAAAAAAGCCTGAGGGGACGATTAAAAGCATCCAATATCGAGCATTAAAAAAATTAAAAGAGGTAGTTGTAGGAGGTCTTTAGATGACTAAAAAAGATGGTCACGCCCCAAATGAAGAAAAATCCTTACAAGAAAAACAAAAAGAAGCATGGGTATCTCAGTGGATTGACGACTTAAATCACGAGAAAAAACCCCGGGAGGATGCTGTGGAGGACAGCAGTATTTCCGATGAAGAAAAAAAAGAGCTGTATGAAGTGCTGGATACCCTTCGTAGAGTTAAAAGCTTAAAACCCGTCGAAAACGAGACGAAACAGGAATGGGATAATGAAAGAGATAAAGAATGGAACAATGAACGAGCTACGGAAAGAGATAGAGCAAGGATGGCAAAAAGTGTGCCCCATAGGGGAAAGGGATTTAATTTGAGAAAGCAAAGTTGGGCCATTGCGGTTGTTCTGGTACTAGTCTTAATTATGGGTATTGCCCCTATGCTTACGGGTGACGGTGGCAGTTCCGTGGTACATGCCATGGAAGCGGCCCTTGAAAACCTTGGAAATTACAAGGGAACAATAAACTTTCAAATGGTAATGAATGATCAGGTCATGCAGGAGTCGACCACCGAGCTTATCGTTGGAGAAAACGGATCTTTTCATAGTGTCACTGAAGTGGCAGGCCGGGAAATCACACGATTCTATCCCGGGCAGGATCAATTGTACACGGTTTATAACGATCGAGAAAACTTTGTGGAAATTTCCCATATGGGAGAGGAAAGTCTTAGTTTTTATCAGGAAATTTTTCTGATGGAAACCATCCTTGAAGAGATTCAGGAGGCTGTGGAAATTAAGGCGATGGGAAAGGAGACTTTGAATGGAAGAGAAACCACGAAGTACCACTATCGCTATCATGAAGATGTTCCTTATCATGAGTTATGGGTCGACGAATCCACGGACCTTCCGATTAAAGTTGCACATCACTCCCAAAACGGCGATCGTATGGTACGTACAATGAAAGACTTAGAGCTGAATCTCCCGGACCTATCCGGGGATTTATTTACCTATGAAGTTACAGAAGACACTGAAATTCACTATACTTCGCCGGAGGCGGAGGAGTAAGAGGCAAAGTTCCCCTGATTTTTCTTACCAAATAATGGGTAGTAATATAAATAAGTCCATTATCCTAAAGCAGGATTATTTATAAGTTGCCACTACCTAAAAAATTAGGAGGAATGAATAATGAAAATTGAAAAGATCGCCGACAGAATAGTATATTCCGAAGAAACCTTTACTAAGAGGGTACTGTTTAGTGAGGAAAAGGTGCTTAATTTCATACTAAACATTATGCCGGGGCAAGAGCTTCCAAAGCATCATCATGAGGACAGTGATCTAATTCTTCATATATTAACCGGAGGGGGCATGCTGACAGTTGACGGAAATGATCAGAAGGTCACCGTTGGAGACGTAATACACTGCGAAGGAAAAGAAGAGTTCAGTCTAAAGAATGATACAAATGAAAATTTATCATGCTTTGTGGTGTTAGCCCCAAGACCGGTTCCTAAAATCTATGCCGATGAAATTAAAAAATAACAGTGCGCTGTATGAAGCTGCATATTTTTTATTCGCAGATTAAGACTTTTGATGAGCCGGTAAATCCTGTAACGCCTTAAATATCCCGGAAGCAGACCGTCTCCCTTTGAGACGGTTCTTCTTTTGTTGAAAAAATTCATGCATAATATTATAAAAGGGAAGCAGCAAACACAAAAATGCATAAGGCAGATAGCTAAAGGTGCTGATTCCGATAATCGATACAATCGCGATGGCATTTACATTCCAGGGGATTAAGGGTACGGTTACCACACTGGTATCCCCCAGGGTTCGGGACAGGTTCAATCTTGTCAGTCCTTTTTCTTCGAAGGTTTCCTTTAAAAACCTTCCGGGAATAATAATCGCAAGACTCTGATTGCAGGTCACAAGATTAATTGAAAAAGCCAGTAAAGAGGTTTTTCCCGTTAACTGTCCCGGGGTTTTCACCATCTTTGAAAAACTATGGATCAGTGGTTTGATCCCTCCGGAATGCTCCAGGATTCCGCTGAAACCCGTGGAAAAAAGAATTACAAAGATCACATTGGTCATTGATAAAAATCCGCCGCCTGAAATGACATTATGTACTGCAGTACTTTCCGGATGGAAACCATATACCATAATGCTAAAAAGCTCTGACAACCCCACAGTACCGCTGAGTAAGATCAGGAGTATCGTTGTAATAATACTAATAATCATGGCATATACAATTTTTACTTTCATCAAGGCAAGCAGGGTTAAAACAAACACCGGCAGTAAGTTAATGAGACCTAGATTAAAACTGCTTTCCAACAGATCTCTTATGACAGAAATTTTCTCAACATGGGTATTTCCCACATCATACCCCCGGCCGATGATTCCGTAAAGAATGGCAGTGAGAAAAATCACCGGACCGATGGTTTTAAGACCGGCTTTGATATTATCAATGACCAGGGTACCGGTCATTGACGCATTCAGATTTAAACTGCTGGAAATTGGTGAGATTCTATCCCCGACGTAGATCCCCGAAACCAATGCCCCGCCGATAATTCCGGCAGGGATCCCTAAGGCGGTTCCGATCTCCATAAAAGGAACCCCTAAAACGCTTAAGGTTCCGATGGAGGTTCCGAGGATCAGGGAAAAAATACCGGTGATAATGAATATGGACAGCACCAGATTAAAGTTCAGCAGATGACGGAATCCAAAATCCATCAAGGTTGCCATGGTGCCGCTGGCCATCCACAGTGCTGATAAAATTCCGATTAAGGACATGATCATCACAATGATCTTTGCATTTTTCACACCCATCAAAATCATGTTGAAGGACTCTTTAAGGGTAAATCCCGACTTTACGCAAAAGAATAACGATAAAACACTGCCGAATAACAGGCCGATTAAGGCCGTATTTAGAAAAAATACGCCCAAGCCGATTAAGACAAAGGTTGCAATTAAAATTAAGATCGTATATTTTGGGTTTATTGTTTTCACCGATGTTTAGCTCCTTATACATAATGATCTCTTCACTGATACATAATAACAAAAGACCCGGGGACTGTAAATGTATTTTACCATAGCCTTAAGATGTCTTATTATTTAAGCTCCTTTCGAGCTATCTTTACTGATACTTTAGTCCTGATTTAGGTAATTCTATGAAAACCTGGGAATAAATAATATAACAGAGTAACATAATAAATTGATAACCTTAATATTAGGGGGATAATTAAATGTCATATAAGAAAAACACCAGGGCACCAAAATCGAAAAAGAAGAAAAATAAAACCGGAAGGACGATTTTTAAAAGCTTAGGCCTGATATCGATTCTACTGTTGATTGCAGCAGTGCTTGTTGGAGGGTATGCCCTAAGCTTTGTACAAAGTGCCATAGATGAAACTCCGGATATCGATCCGGAAAACATGTACAGTCTGTTGGGGGAGAACTCCTTTATTTATGACAATGAAGGGAATCAGTTGGAACGAATTGAACAAGAGGAACAACGGATCATCGTGGAGTACTCGGAAATCCCGGACCACGTGATAGATGCCTTTATCGCCATTGAGGATGCCCGGTTTTGGGAGCATGACGGATTGGATTTCCGGCGAATTGCGGGAGCGGCCTGGACCAACCTCCAAACCGGTTCCCAGCAAGGTGGAAGTACTATTACTCAACAGCTGGCGAAAAATCTCTACTTGAGCCATGAGCAGACCTACACCAGAAAAATACAGGATGCCTATTACGCGTTAAAAATCGAAAACATCCTGTCGAAGGATCAAATATTGGAGACCTATTTAAACACCATCAATCTGGGGGGACAGAACTACGGTGTGGAGGCCGCTTCACAGGCTTATTTTTCCAAATCCGTATCGGAGCTGAATCTGGTGGAGGGTGCAGCATTGGCGGGGATCGCCCGGAATCCTTCCAGGTATTCTCCTGTTCGATACATTCCGGAAGAGGATGTTACGGAAGACATGAATGTCCTGGATGAATCCGGAGATTTTGTCATCATATTTGATGAGAGAAGTGTGCCGAGACTCCGACTGGTACTTGAAATGATGGAACAGCACGATTTTATTACCGAGGAAGAGTACCGGGAGGCCCTAAGAGATACAGAAGAGATGGAAAGCAGCATTGTCCCCGGGCGATATGAGGACTCCGGCATTTCTTCCCATTTTGCGGATCTGGTAAAAGATGAGGTAAAAGAAGGTCTGACCGAAGAGGGCTACACAAAAGAGGAAGCAACAAGAATGCTTGGATTTGGCGGACTTCGGGTACACAGCACCCTGGACCGGAGAATGCAGGAAATTGCTGAAGAGGAATTCAAGAACCGGGACAACTTCCCGAAAAATGTAGTGGACGATGAGGGCAATCTGGTACGGGATGAACACGGTAATGTGCAGCCCCAAGGGGCCATGGTCATATCCGACCCTGAAACCGGAGAAATCAGGGCCTTTATGGGAGGACGGGAAACCTCGGGCAGAAGAATCTTTAACCGGGCCTATGGACGGGGGAGACCCACGGGTTCCAGTATAAAGCCCTTAGCTGCATACATCCCCGCTTTGGATAATGACCATACACCGGCCAGTGTCATTGATGATATTCCTGTTTATTTCAAACATGGAGAGCCCGACAAGCCCCATCCGAGAAATGTGGGAGATACCGGCTATTTAGGCCTGATTAATCTTCGGGAAGGGATTCGAATATCCAGTAACGTAACCGCAACCATATTGCTGGATGAACTGGCCCCGACCCGAGGCGGTTCCGTGGAGGTGATGACTGAATATCTAAATGATATGGGTATTCATCTTCATACCTATGACTATTCCACGGTGCTGGGTTCCGCGGATACCTCTCCCTATGCGATGAATCGGGCTTTTAATATGATTGCCAATGAAGGGGTTTATAGTGAACTGATATCTTTCACCCATGTGGAGGACGCGGAAGGAAATGTGATTTTGGAGAATCAACCGGAAAAAGACCGGGTGGTGGACCCCGATGTTGCCTACTTGATGACGGATATCATGCGTCATGCGGTGACCCCGGAAAATGAGGGATACGGTTGGCAGGCGGCGATTCGGGAAAACAACGAAGGCATCCCCGTGGCGGGAAAAACCGGAACCTCCCAGGATCAGAAGGACGCCTGGTTTGTAGGCTATACCCCTTATCTGTCCGGGGCCACATGGATCGGTTTTGACTTATATGACGAAAGTTTAGGAACAAGCAGTGTTATATCTGCTGAACTTTGGTCAACGATCATGGGACGAATCCATGATGAAATGGAATACCCGGATAAAGATTTTGATCGCCCCGATAATATAATCGAAGTGGAAATCTGCGCCACTTCGGGGAAACTGCCTACGGAGCTATGTGAACAGGACCCCAGAGGTTCCCAGGTAACGACGGAACTGTTTATCGAAGGTACAGAACCCACGGACGAATGTGATGCTCATCAATTAGTTGAAATTCATGAACCTACAGGAACTATCGCCACAGATGAAACCCCCTCCAGTGAAATTGTGGAGCGACTCTACATTGTTCCGCCGGAACCCTATGATCCCGATGATCATGACGGTATTAGACCAAGGGACTATGAGTACCGCTTACCTTCAAGCTATGAAGATCGTGAGATATACGATCCCAGTGAACACGGTACTGGCTCGGTAAGTGTCAGGTATATGGAAGTGAATGAAGACGGCGAGATCATCGGTACACTTCGTGATTCAGGAGAGGCGGCAAGTGGAAGGGTCGGAACAGGCTACAGCACACAGCAGCGATCCTTTGAAGGCTACGAATTTGTAGGCATCGATCCGTCGGGAGCTCCTAGGGAAGGCAGCATTGAAAGAAGCACCCAGCGAGTGACCTATCTGTATCGGGAGATAGAAGAGGAAGAACCGGAAGACGATGCAGATGATACCGGTGATGATGGAGACGATGATGAGGCCGGTGATGATGGAGACGATGATGAGGCCGGTGATGATGGAGACGATGATGACACCGGTGATGATGGAGACGATGAAGACGATGAAGACGACGAAGATGACGAAGACGATGAAGACGACGAAGACGACGAAAATGACGAAGACGACGAAGATGACGAAGATGACGAAGATGACGAAGATGACGATAACGATTAAGTATATAAAAGTGGATGAAAGAAGAAAAAGAGCATTATTATAGTAGGAGGGAAATTATGTTGAAAATACTGGTTATTTATTACAGCAAGACGGGCAACACAAAAAAGATGGCTCAGGCTGTAGGTAAAGGGGTTAAAGAGAGCGGGGGAGAACCGGATGTTGTACATGTGGAGGACTTCGGGGATATTGAAAAACTCCTGGATTATGACGGATATATTATGGGGTCCCCCACCTATTTCGGCATACTTGCTGCACCACTTAAAGATTTCATCGACAGAAGTATTAAAGTTTATAAGAAACTTGATGGAAGAGTTGGGGGAGCTTTTGCCTCAAGCGGCATCCAGGGAGGAGGAAATGAAACAACAATTCACAGCATTACCCAGGCATTGAAGGTTCATGGTCTTGTTATGCCTGGTTTTAGCGGACGGGGGCATTATGGTCCGGCGGCTGTGGGCGAAGCTGATGAAAAAATTATTTCCGAATGCAAAAGTCTGGGAAAAAGTGTTACTGCCTTGGCAAAGAAGATCAGAAAGTAACTAACTAACCCATTTTATGTAGATGCTAATCATAAAGAACTCTGATGCATAAGGGATCAGAGTTCTTTAGCGATTTTATCGTAAGGCGCAATGGATTCCTTTGTTACTATTCTTAGCTTCTCTCATTTTAGTTTCGTATTCGGCGGCGCTAGCACCATTTTGATTAGACTTTTTCAGGAATCTTTCTTTCAAAGATGGTTTCTTATTCTTAATTGATTCTTTCTTTTCAT
>PWEO01000030.1 GCA_003553525.1 Clostridiaceae bacterium | reverse complement strand
TCTTTTATTTTAGTTACACATTCTTTTATTTTAGTTACACATTCTTTTATTTTAGTTACACATTCTTTTATTTTAGTTACACATTCTTATATTTTTTTACAAAGAGGACAATTACTCCGTCCCCCTGTCCCCTTACTCCGTCCCCCTGTCCCCCTCTGTCCATTTACTCTAAGGCTTCGATGAGCTTTGGAAGGACTTCGTAGACGTCGCCTACGATACCGATGTCCGCTACTTTAAATATGGGGGCATCGGGGTTTTTGTTGATGGCTACTATGGTTTTAGCGCTTTGCATACCGGCGATGTGCTGAATGGCGCCGGAGATTCCGCAGGCGATGTATAGTTCCGGCCGTACGGTTTTTCCCGTTTGACCTACCTGATGGTCATGGTCGATCCACTCGGCGTCTACTGCGGCACGGGATGCCCCTACTACGCCGCCCAGTTTTTCCGCAAGCTTTTCCAGGAGTTCAAATCCCTCTTTCTTATCCAGTCCTCGTCCTCCCGATACGATGATTTCGCTGTCGGCAAGATTTACGCTGGCCTTTCCGGCTTTTACCACGTCTAATATTTTGATGCGGATATCTTCTGCTGTTACGTCATTTTTGTACTCGATCAGTTGCTGGTCTTCCCGTCGTTCGGATCGCTCGGCTTTTTCCATAACCCCCGGTCGTACCGTGGCCATCTGGGGCCGGTGCTTCGGACAGATGATGGTGGCCATAATGTTTCCGCCGAAGGCCGGTCTTGTTTGCATCAGACCCTTTTCTTCGGGATCGATCTCCAGTTTCGTACAGTCTGCCGTAAGACCCGTATCCACCCTTGCGGCAACTCGTGGTGCTAAGTCCCGTCCGATATGGGTAGCTCCGAACAGTACAATTTCCGGCTTATATTCTTCCAGCATTTTTGAAAGTACTTTTGTATATCCGTCGGTGGTATACTGCTTTAAATTCTCATCTTCCGATAAATACACCTTATCGGCGCCGTAGGCAAATAAGTCATCGGCTAAACCTCTAACGTCGTCTCCCAGAAGAACCGCACTCAGCTCGCAGTCTATTTCTTCCGCCAGTCTTCTGCCCTCTCCCAGAAGCTCTGCGGCAACGTCCATCAACTCGCCGTCCCGCTGCTCCGCAAATACCCAGACACCTTTGTAATCTTTAATATCCATCTTTTTCATTTGTGACTCTTCCCGAATAATCGCATTGAAATTACACGCGTCCACACAGGCGCCGCAGTTCGTACAATTTTCGTTCATCACCGCCACATTATCTATCATATCAATTGCGTCGAAGGGACAGGCCCCGACACACAGTGTACAACCTACACATTCTTCTTGCAGTATTTTAATACCCATGATGATCCCTCCTTATATCAGATTTTTTTCCTGTAGTTTTTTTACTAAGCTATTGACCTTATCATCGATGCTTCCCTCCAACATTTCCCCTTTGCCCTTGGGCTCCGGCGTAAAGGAACGCTTCACCTGGGTGGGGGATCCGTCAAGACCGATATCCGTGGAAGGAATATCCAGCTCGTTATAGGTCCAAACCTTGATGCGGTCTTCCCGGTAGGCTTTGATAATCCCGGGAATGGAAGGATATCTTGGCTCGTTCAGCTCTTTAATCGTGGTAAGAAGAATAGGGCTTGTTCCTTCGATGACCTCATAACCGTCCTCTAAGGCCCGGTGCACCCGGATACTTCCCTCTTCCAGGAAAAACTTTTCCACATAACTTACCTGGGGGATTCCGAGACGCTCTCCGATTTGAGGCCCAACCTGGGCCGTATCTCCGTCGATGGCTTGTCGTCCGCAAAAGATAATGTCGTATTCGCCGATTCTTTCAATGGCTTTGGCGATGGTGTTGGACGTGGCCCAGGTATCCGCACCGGAAAATGCCCGGTCGGAAAGAAGGATTCCCTCGTCGGCGCCCATGGCAATCCCTTCAATTAAAACTTCCTCCGCCTGAGGGGGACCCATGGTGAGTACGGTGATGTGGGTGTCGGGATCTTGGTCCTTTACCCGCAGGGCTTCCTCTAAGGCTGATTTATCATCGGGATTTAAGATACTTGGTACCCCTTCCCGTATTAATGTCCCTTTTACAGGATCAATTTTTACTTCATTGGTATCCGGTACTTGTTTAATACATACTATGATCTTCAATATCAGACCCTCCTTTTATTGTAGTTATCTTGTGATATATTTTTATCGCTATTTATCGCAGAATATCTGCCGCAACGACCATCTTTTGAACCTCGGAGGTTCCTTCATAGATTTCCGTGATTTTTGCATCCCGCATCATTCGCTCGATGGGGTAATCCGCCGTGTATCCGTATCCGCCGTGAAGCTGTACGGCTTTTGTAGTCACATCCATCGCGGTTTCCGACGCAAATAGTTTAGCCATGGCGGCCAGCTTTCCGTAGGGTCTGCCTTCGGCCTTTGCAACCGCTGCCTGGTATACTAAGAGTTTGGCTGCTTGAATTTGGGTTTCCATATCCGCCATCATAAACTGCAGTCCCTGGAACTTTCCGATGGGCCGGTTAAACTGCTCCCGCTCCTTTACGTACTGTACGGTTTTTTCCATGGCCCCTTCCGCAATGCCCAGAGCTTGGGCTGCGATTCCGATTCGTCCGCCGTCTAAGGTTTGCATGGCGATTTTAAAGCCTTGTCCTTCTTTACCTAATAGATTTTCCTTTGGAATCATCATGTTTTTAAATACCAGCTCCGTGGTAGCGGACCCTTTAATACCCAGTTTTCTTTCTTTTTTCCCGATGGTAAATCCGGGAGTGTCGCTCTCTACGATAAAGGCGGAAATTCCTTTAAGTCCTTTGGCAGGCTCCGTCATCCCGAAGATGATGTAGGTGTCCGCTTCTCCTCCATTGGTGATAAAGATCTTGGTCCCGTTGATTCGGTATTGATCCCCTTCAAGAACCGCCATGGTTTGCTGTCCTGCGGCATCGGTCCCTGCATTAGGCTCTGTCAGACCGAAGGCTCCCAGCTTTTCTCCCTTGGCTAAGGGTATTAAATACTTTTTCTTTTGGGCTTCCGTACCGAATTTTAAAATCGGCCAGCATCCCAGTGAGCTGTGGGCAGATAAAATTACCCCGGTGGTTGCACAGGCCTTTGACAATTCTTCTACAGCCATGGCGTAGGATAATTCATCGGCGCCGGCCCCTCCATATTCCTGGGGAATTGCAATGCCCATCATGCCAAAGCGCTGCATTTTTTCCACCGTCTCCTTGGGAAAACGCTCCATTTCATCAACTTCCGCCGCAATGGGCTCCACTTCATTTTTCGTAAAGCGTGTAAAGGTTTTTTGTATCATTTTGTGCTCTTTTGTTAGATTAAAATTCCCTTTGATCCCTCCTTATTTTGTCCTAAGACCTATTATATCCTATAGATTGTTAAATTACTATCAATAACACTTAAAATTTTTTACTGTCTTTTTTTGAGCATTTTGTTCATTTAATGGACAATTTTCGGTTGATAAAATTCTATAGGGATCCTTCATTGCAACCATCATCTCGGAGGCAACTAATCCTGATAAAACCCAGCCGATCTGAATGACAAAAAAAAGACGGAGCCTTACTGCAATCCGGATTATTATTAACTCCCAATCTATCCGCAGTAAAGGCTCTATCTCTATTGACCGTACACGTCTCTCTATCTTACAAGTCGCTTCCAATATTTCAGTTCACGGTTAATCTTCCTGATCGCCTAATGACTTTAACATTTCCTGTTCCTTGATTAAATAGGACATGATAAACAAGCTCTCATTTAAGTGAACGTCTTCGACCACTACGTCCTCCGGTACTTTAAGGTCTACGGGAGCAAAGTTCCAAATCCCCTTAATTCCCGCCTCTACCAGTTCTTCCGCCACACTTTGGGCCACTTCTTTCGGTGTAGTGATCACACCGATTTCAATCTTGTTTTCATTAATAAACTCTGCCAATTCCTTCATATCATAAACCGGGGTGCCTCGAATTTGAAGACCGATCAAGGTGGGGTTGATATCAAACATGGCAAGAATTTTAAATCCGTGCTTTTCAAAGTTTGTATGATTGGCAATGGCCTGTCCTAAGTTACCTACACCGATAACCACAGCGTTATAGTCTTTGGTCAGCCCAAGAATCTTTTGTATTTCGTGATGCAGTTCCTCTACATTATAGCCGTATCCCTGTTGTCCAAACCCGCCAAAGTTGTTTAAATCCTGACGAATTTGTGATGCGGTAAATCCAAGAATACCACTAAGTTCCTTTGAAGAAATTCGGTAAATTTCTTTGTCCAGCAAATCCCTTAAGCATCGATTGTACTTTGGCAATCTTCGGATCACCGCCATGGAAATGTTTCGGTTTTTCGGCATATTATCACTCCTATTTCGAATTATTTGTCACGTCGTTTTAAAATTCTGAAAAAGAACGGAAGCTGTTGTTTCTTGAAAAGCTCTCCTGTCATTGTTACAATTATTTGTTATAATAGAATAGTACTAGAATATTGATAAAAAATCAACGTTAAAATCGGATTTAGTCATATTTAATCATATATATTCGGATTTATAAGGTTTATTTACTAAATTTTAGCCTTCCGAAGGATTATTTCCGGTTTTTCATGATAAATAAGATAGAACTTAGACAGAGGGAGCGAAATTTTATGATTGCATTATCCTGTAACAAAATCTCTAAAACCTTCGGCATTGATGAGATTTTACGAGATATTTCTTTTAGCATCAACCACGGGGAAAAAGTGGGATTGATCGGCCTCAACGGCACGGGAAAATCCACCCTGTTTCGGATCGTCACCGGGGAGATTCCCCCGGACAGCGGGGACATTTTCAAAGCCCGGGAGCATACCCTGGGTTATCTTCGACAGGACAATCTGTTAAACGAAGAAAATCAGGTGCTGGAGGAAGTTTTGACAATTTTTAGGGATCTGGAAATTATGGAGGAACGGCTTCGAAGTTTGGAAGTGGAAATTGCCGACTTAGGCAAAGAGGACGTCGGGTCGCCAAGCAGTGAAACCACTTCGGCGAAGGCTGCCAGTGACACAACGGAACTGTTGGAGCAAAAGATGAAACAGTACTCCGCGCTTTTAGAGGAGTTTGACGCCCGGGGGGGCTACAGCTACAAAAGTGAGGCTAGAGGCGTGCTGGTGGGCCTGGGATTTAGCAAGGAAGAGTTTTTCCAGCCGATCTATCAGCTAAGCGGCGGGCAAAAGACCCGGCTGTCCCTTGGAAAACTGCTGTTGAAAAACCCCGACATTTTGCTGCTGGATGAGCCCACCAACCATTTGGACATCGGTGCTATTCAGTGGCTGGAGACTTTCCTTAGAAACTATAAGGGCACCATGCTGCTCATATCCCATGACCGGTACTTTCTCGACCAGATCGTAACCCGAACCTTTGAGCTGGAAAACAAAACCCTGAACATTTTTAACGGCAACTACTCCACCTTTATGAAAAAAAAGCAGGAGGCCTTTCAGCAGCAGCTGAAAAAACATCTGGAAAATACCAAGGAAATTGAAAAGGAAAAGGATAAAATCCGACGCCTTCGCCAGCACGGTACGGAAAAACTGATGAACCGGGCGAAAAGCAAGGAAAAACAGTTTGAGAAAATGGAAAAGGAGTCCGCCCCGGTGGTAGGCAGAAAAGAGGCCAATATCCGTTTTAAACCCCAGTTGGAAAGCGGATACGACGTCTTATTTGCCAAAGATCTGGCAAAGTCCTTTGAAGAAGAGGCCTTATTTCGGGACGTCACATTTGATATTTACCGGGGAGAAAAAATTGCCCTGATCGGTCCCAACGGTGTGGGAAAATCCACGTTGTTTAAAATGATTCTTGGAGATCTCCCCTACGACCGGGGAAAAATCCGGGAGGGCCATCACGTGATGAAGGCCTACTACGATCAGGAGATGGAGAATTTAAATCACTCGAAAACCGTAATGGACGAAATTT
This sequence comes from Clostridiaceae bacterium, assembly GCA_003553525.1. GTDB lineage: Bacteria > Bacillota > Clostridia > Peptostreptococcales > T1SED10-28 > Isachenkonia. Next base: position 3,521 of record PWEO01000030.1, on the reverse strand, counting down.
GGGATGAAAATCCGGGACTCAGCCATACGGAGGTCCGAACCTATCTGGGATCCTTCCTTTTTTTCGGCGACGATGTATTTAAAGAGATCTCCGTGCTCAGCGGCGGGGAAAAAGCCCGGGTCAGTCTGTTGAAGCTGATCCTGTCCAAGAGCAATTTTATCCTGCTGGATGAGCCTACCAACCATTTGGATATCCAGTCCAAGGAAGTCTTGGAAGAGGCCTTGAAAAACTATTTAGGCACCCTCTTTTTCATATCCCATGACCGGTACTTTATCAATCGGGTGGCGACAAAGATTTTGGAACTTTCCCCCGAGGGAGTGACCACCTATTTAGGAAACTATGATTACTATTTACAAAAGAAAAAGGAAGAACAGTGGGCCTTAGAGGATGCCCAGATCGAGGGGGAGGACAAGCCCCGAACCCAAACCGAGAAAAAACAGCAGCAAAGGAAGGAACGGGAGCAGCAAAAGGCGTTAAAACAGCTGAAAAAAGCCTTCACTGAAACCGAAGAGGCCATCGCTGCCCAGGAGGCCCTCCTTCAGGAGCTGGAAAATGAAATGTGTAAAGAGGAAGTCTATTCCGACCCGGAAAAAAGCCGCAAGATCCAAAAGGATAAACTGGCCGGCGAGAAAACCCTGGAAACTCTTTATGAACAGTGGGAAGCCCTGGAAGAAGAAATCAATACTCAATAGCACAAAGCAAGCACAAAGCAAGCACAAAGGGAAGCACAAAGGGGACGGAGGTTTTTGTGTCATGATGACACAAAAACCTCCGTCCCCTTTGTGCTTTTTTGTTTGGTTGCAAATCCAATTATGTTAACATCCTTTTTTAACAAATTTTTCTCCAATTTATTGTCTTGACTTTTTTTGTTAACAGTTATTATTTCTGTTATCCACACTTGTCCACAGAAAACATGCTTTATGCACAGGGTTATCCACAGTCCCTATTGCCTATATCAGAGTTATACATATTTCATCCACACTATCCACAGAAATTCGCCCTAACCATTTGTTAATATCTATTTCTTTTGTATTTTTTATATTTGCACAAAAATTTTAAGTAAACGAATGTAGGTTTCCTTTTTTTGAGGTGTTCCGTTTACATAACCTGTTATTATAATCAAAAAAAGCCCCTGAAGAGGATATTTTCAATTAATACTCTTCAAGGGAAAATTAGTGCTATTTTACTATTTTTAGATTTGGAACCCCATTTAAGCTAAGGGAGGAATGGTCCCCTTTGATGTACTGATAGTACGCTACACTTCCGATCATGGCGGCGTTGTCGGTGCATAGGGTAAGGGACGGGTACTGCACCTTAATGCCCTCTTCCTCACATCTTCTTTTTAGCAGGGCCCTGAGACCTCGGTTTGCCGCAACCCCTCCCGCAAGTACAATTTTTTCCATGTTTTTCTCTTTTGCACAGCGAATGGACTTTTCCACTAAAACTTCAATAATCGCCTGTTGATAACTTGCAGCCATATCCTCTAGGGGAATCTCCTGCTTTTTCATTTTCTGTTGATTGATATAATTCAGAGCCGCGGATTTCAGTCCGCTGAAACTAAAGTCGTAGGTTCCCTCTTCCAGGTAGGCTCTGGGAAAGTCCAGGGCCTTCGGATCCCCGTTGAAGGCCAGCCGATCAATTTCCGGACCGCCGGGATAGCCGAGATCCAAGGCTCTGGCAATTTTATCAAAGGCCTCTCCCGCCGCATCGTCCCGGGTTTTACCCAGCACTTCATAAACCCCGTAATCCTTTACATAGACCAGATGACTATGGCCCCCGGATACAATCAGGGAGATAAATGGAGGCTCTAACTCTTTATCCTCTATAAAATTTGCATAGATATGCCCTTCAATATGATTGACACCGTTGAGGGGAATCCCCCGGGCAAAGGCCAGTCCTTTAGCGTAGCTGAGGCCTACCAGCAGAGCCCCTACCAAACCGGGACCGTAGGTAACGCCTACATGGTCAATGTCGTCAAAGGTCTTTCCCGCCTCTTCCAGGGCCTCTTTGACCACGTAACTGATGCTTTCAATATGCTTTCTCGAGGCCACTTCCGGCACCACTCCCCCAAATCGTTTATGAATATCAATTTGAGAAGAGATAATGTTCGAAAGTACCCACCGTCCGTTTTCCAGGACCGCCACTGAGGTTTCATCACAGCTGGTTTCAATGGCTAAGGTTATGGTATTTTTATTTTTCATGATCATCCATCCTAACTTCGCCGTTCGTATATTTTTTTATATTATTTCTCTTTGCTTTTTCAACTTAAATCCTTTTTCACTATACCTGCTACTCCTGGGGTTGCTGCACCCTTGCCGGTTCTTTACGATCCAGGGCTCGAGCAGCCAGTTCGCCCATTCCGAAGAATTTCATAACAAAGGTTATGGGTTTTCCCGCCACTAGTATATCCAGCAGCATATAAATCAGTGTTCCGATAAGCAACTCGCCGATCAATCCGTATTCCCTATCAAAGTTCTTTGCCATCTTCCGTCCGATGGCGATCTTTACGATCAGATTACCTGCGAACTGAATGAAAATTGAAAGGGGGATGATAAACAGCAACAGCGGAATGCCGATAATGGTAATGGCTACGGTGACAATGGCCATCTGCAGTACCAAATACAACAGAACCCCCATCCCGAGCTTCCTGCCGGGGTCTACTTTAACACTCTCCGACATGGATGTAAACTGATCGGAAAAAATCGTTACAATAATCGCCCCGAAGATGAAAGCGAAAACATGGGTCAGTACAGAGAACATTATAACCAATATTAAAATAATTGGCAACGGCGGATATTCACCGGGAAGCAGTCGATTTAAGAAATCCGGAAGAAAGCTGATCACCGTGATTTCCTGGCCTAGAATCTGTCCGTTTTGATTATCCAAACCTCCGAGAAAACTCACCAAATCTCCATGGATCAAAGTCCCCGAGCTTAACTCTGTATTCCCAATGATTTGGACCACATCGCCGTAAATATTTCCCCCAAGGGCCAATGATCCGATGATATTGATGACACTGTTGCTGCCTCCGAAGTTTTCCACATTCCCGATAATGTTTACCACATCACCGTCTACCAAAGCCGTATCCGAAATCCGGGTATTTCCGATGATCGTTACCACATCTCCCCGAACCTCGCCGTCAATGTTCGCGCCTCCGATAATACTTACTACGTCCCCATCAATAATTTCTCCCTCGGCAACGTCTGCGGAATTGAAAAAGCGCACAATATCTCCCCGTTGCATTCCCGTGGAGGCGAAAGCCACGCTGCTAAGCAGCAGAATGATCATTACAGTGATTAACCCAACCCTGCTGAACAAACCTGGCTTCCCGCTCAATCCGCTTCGATTCCGATTAGATCGGTTATTTAACTTTTTAGCATTTATTTTATCGATTTTTTCATACTGAACATTGAATTTCATCTTCAAATCCCCCTTTTTTTGTAATTTTATATGATTACTAAGCTTTTTAAGGGCCTGACCCCCGGATTCATTTTAGTGCCTGCTACTCATATAATCAGTTT
>PWEO01000189.1 GCA_003553525.1 Clostridiaceae bacterium | reverse complement strand
GAAAGACGATTGGTTGCCCTGTTCTTTCTGTTTGGAGAAGTGCTGAAGAAAATGCATGAAATGAATTCCATCGGAAACATCGATCCTCAAGTGGAGTATAAATAACCGGGGAGACCGAGAAACGCAACCGTTGTGAGTCTTTGATGCAAAGCAGCGGACTTGTTATTTATAATTTCAACGTCATACTTCTGACGGTGGTATTGCTTCTGACGAGATAAATATCGGCAACAGAATTTCAAGAGGCCAGCAGTATTCTCTTAGAAGTTTAGCATGTAAAAATAAGGGTAAACGATTACTATAATTTTATAAAGGAGGTAATCAACATGAAAATCTTGGTAGGATATGATGGTTCCGAAGGCAGTAAAAAAGCACTGGAAATGGCAAGAAAATTGATATACACCTGTGTTGTTTCTGAAATTACTATGATTCATGTAGAAAAAAAGAGTGCTATTAAATATGCACCCTATGAAGAAATAGTAAAAATGGAGGATATGGAGAACACCGCAGAGGAAGTTTTCGGAGAACACTATAAAGAGTGGACGGATTCTACGGAAAACATTGAAAATACTAAGATTGAACTTAAAATCATAAAGGGAGACGGGCCGGCTCAGGTTCTGGCGGATTATGCAGAGGAGAGAGAGTACGATCTGATTGCTGTGGGTGCAAGAGGAGCCACTGGATTGAATAAATGGAGACCCGGCAGTGTGAGCAAGTCAATAGTGGATAATTGCTGTACAAGTGTATTGGTTGTAAAGTAGCATAGTCTGGACCGCCTGGTTTCTGCGGGTCCGAAGTCTATGAAATGGAACCGTGTCTGAACCGATAGGGAAAGTCGGCTGTGGAGGAAGAAGGCACCAAAAATTGATTTCCAAAAAAATAGAGGAGTTACAGATTTCTTTGTCGTATTAATTTAGCGCGGAGCTGGATTTAGATCAGATTGTGCAATCGAAGTTCGATTGGGACCCCGTAGGCCATTATAACCGACCGGAAATTTTTGATTTTAAAATTAGGGGAAAATAATGTTCGGACCGTAACATGACAAGTTGGCTAGGCTATAGGACTGTGGAATCAATACAATTTACAGGAGGGAATGAAATGCTGAAAAAGATCACCGAGGGAATTTACTTGTTAGACCATGAACGGGAAACGGATCGCCCCTCCCTAGGACTGATTGTTGGAGAAAAAGGCAGTATGGTTGTGGACAGCGGGAACTCTCCCGAACATGCGGAGGAATTTTTACAGGAAGCTAAAAAAGTAACGAAGGGACCGATAAAATACGTAGGCATTACCCACTGTCACTGGGATCATATCATGGGAATGGAGAAGATGAATATCCCTTCCGTGGGAAGCGGGAAAACCCAACGTCGACTGAAGGATATGAGGGACTGGAAATGGGATGATGCCTCCCTGGAAAAACAGAAACAGGAGGGAGTATTCAATGATTTTGTAATCGATGCCATTAAAGGAGAAATGAAGGAAGAACAAAGAAAGGATTTCAGGGTATCCCCCATGGATATAATTTTCGAAGGAAAACTTACTTTTGGCCTCGGGAACACCACATGCGAAATGCTGGAGATGGACGGGCCCCATACGGAGGATACAACACTGATCTATGTTCCGGAAAGGAAGGTGCTCTTTCTTGGAGATTCTATTTACGGTGCGCGAAAAAATGGGAAATACGGCTATGACCGGGAAAAGCTGTTTATGCTGATTGATGTCATACGGTCTCTGGATGTGGTCCATTATATTGTATCCCACGAATCCATCCTTGATCAAAAGGAGATGGAGGATTTTTTTGCAGAGCTGGAGCGGGCCTCAAAGGCAGCGGGCTCAGAAACCTCTGCGAAAGAAGGAGAGAAACAGTTTAAGAAATTGTTCAATCGGGAGCCCAAAGGAGATGAGTTCTTTTATATTGAATGTTTTTGCAATTGGAACTAATTCATACTTAGCCTTGGGAGGAAGAACGAAACGAGCAGAAAATGGTGGCATGGCTTAGGGATAAGCGGATTCATCGGTTATACGGATAACTTCCAATAAATCCATAGAAATTGGGTATATATTAAAAAGTGGTAAGTAGTGAGAATGACTGGAGGGGTATCCGATGAAAAAAAGCAAGAAATGGATAATAGTTTTCGTGTTGATTTTGCTAGGAGGTATGGTTTTAAACAGCGGGATGGGACCAAGGAATAGAGGGCCGGGAATGATGCGGTCCAGCCACGTTTTTGTTGATAATGAATATGAATATTTGGTGCATATGATTCCCCATCATCAAGAGGCGGTAGATAATGCAAAAATTCTAAGAGACAATACGGAGCGGGAAGAGATGCGGGATTTTGCTGAAGAAATCATTCAAACCCAAAGGGAAGAAATTGAACGGATGCAGGGTTTTCTTGAGGACTGGTATCCCGATGAAGAACATGAAGTCGGCTATGAACCGATGATGGGAGACTATGAAAACCTAACCGGCGAGGAATTGGATCGGGCATTTTTGGAGGATATGATACCTCATCATATGGAAGCCGTCATGATGTCGCAACAGTTATTAATGCGGAGATTAGCGGAGCATGAAGAGGTGGCGGATTTAGCCCGGGACATCAGAAACAGTCAGCGAGATGAAATTCATCAAATGGAGGGCTGGTTATCAAACTGGTATGATGATTCTTCCTGGATGGCCTCGGATAACAATTCCACCTGGATGACTTGGGACAATGGTTCCGGAGGCATGATGAGAAGGACTGTGTGGCCGAATTTGCTTTTGTGGGGAGGATTTATTTTAATCGTCATCGTTCTGATCGTGTTTCTTTTGTTTAACAAAACCCGGACCCATAATAAGTCGCAATTTTCCACCGGTCAATCGGCAAAAGAGATACTGGATACTCGATTAGCTAAAGGGGAGATTTCGGAAGAAGAGTACCAAAAGAAGCGCAGAACTTTAGAAGAATAAAAAAGCAAGTACAGTCCCGGATTACCTTGGTACAAAAAATAGAGAACAGCACATAAAATTCACAGTGCTGTTCTCTATTTTTTATTAAGTCGAACTTGCATTTAAAACATCCTTTGCTTGGGGTCCTTAGGTCACTTCCTCTTCATGAATAACCTTTGTTAGTGCATTCCATGTCCAAACTGTGGGATTCTACCGGATGGCTCAATGTGGGATCCCTCATGGTGGTCCATTGATTTGAATATGGGAGAGTTGGTGTTAGCCCCTGCATTTCCGGGAATCATGATGTGTCCATGCATTCTTGAAAAATGTAAATCTTCGTTTGATGTGTGAACAACCATACCGCCCATATCATCCATTTCCATCACTTCAAAGGCCGGATTTCTGTCATTCGCTTTGGCTTCAACGCCGTTTTCTGCTGCAAAAGCTACCCCGGTTGATGCCAATATAATCAGTAACATCGTTACAATAGTAAATACTTTTTTCATCGTAGTCCACCTTTCTGATTGCGTAATTGATAAATATTATCAATTACAGTATAACATACATTTATCGTAAAATGTCAAGAAACTTTAAAAGTACTTACAAGCAGGGGCCCTGATTTGGAGTAAGAGATAAGAAATGATAAAAGTTGGCACGGGAATTGCAACTATAATTAGCAGGAGGGAGATTCATGGAGAATATAGGTATTGTGAAAAAAACCGAAGGCAATGAAGCGGTTGTGGAAATTCAGCGAACCAGTGCCTGCGGAGAAAGCTGTGCATCCTGCAAAGGAGGCTGCATACCGACAAAAAACTATGTGGAGGCATTAAACCTTCCAAAAGCTAAAAAAGGGCAACGGGTAAAGATTGAACTGCAAACAAAAAAAGTACTGAATGCGGCAATCATTATGTATCTTATGCCCCTGTTAAGTATTTTTATCGGGGTGTTGCTGGGGATTTGGGCCGGAGGAAATATGGGAGACGGAAGCAATCAAGAGGCGGTGGGTATCGCAACCGGACTGGCTTTCCTCGGACTGTCCTTCGTCGGTATCCGGATTTGGGACCGCAGCCGAAAAAACAGCAAAAAAGTAGAGATCGTGATTTCAAAAATTATTGAATGAACAGATTGAATGAAAAATAAGAGTAAAGGATCTGACAAAAGAGGAGGTGAGTCCTTTGAAGAAGTTTTTTAAAAACATGTTAGCGTCTATTGAAGAGGCGAACAAGCAAAATTTCGGCAATAAAAAAATGGACTGTTGCGATTTAAACCAAGGGAATAATGAAAAATCGAAAACATCCAGGCAGGGCAAATCAAATGCAAAGAGTGCAAAGCAGTGATTCAATAACTGTGGGAAATGCTACACTCCATGTGGGCTTTACCACAGGGTAGGACAAAATTTTAAAAGAGGTGATATAAATGTACTGGAACCACCACGGAATGATGGGAGGCTATTGGATTATGATGTTTATATTTATTGTTATAGTGATCGTGGCCGTTTATTTGTTTATGGATTCAAAGAACAGTAAATCCGGTAGTAATAACGGATCCGGTTCTTATCGGGAGAGAAATTCCGAAGAACGGGCACTGGAAATCTTAAATGAACGATTTGCCAAGGGTGAAATTGATGAAGAAGAATATCAGAGCAAGAAAAGACTGCTGCAAAACAAGTAAAAACCCGTTATTAAGGCTCAGTGGAATTCCGCTGGGTCTTAATTTTTAGGGTGTGTTGCGTAGAGTATACGGGGTATATAAACTGTATGATATGCCACAGTAAAAGGAAAATTGAGGTGATAAGGGATGAAGAAAAGAACAAGAACCGCACAGAAACTGCAGATGATTCCCAATAAACGGGCTTTCGGACTTATTATTCTGCTGCTAATTTTGATCACGGCTTTTCATTATTTCACGGAGTCCAGAGATTGGCAACTCCATGATTTTTTCAGAAGGCTCTATTACTTTCCGATCATCATCGCGGCCTTTAAATTTCATCTTCGGGGGGCGCTGGTGGTTTCAGTCCTCACGGTGATTCTTTATGCTCCTCATTTACTGGTTTATTTCGGGGAGTTGAATATGGAACTGGTCAATCAATTATTGGAGGCGGTTATGTTTGTAGTACTAGGTCTTATCACCGGATATCTGGTAGAGGAGGATTACAAAGCCCGTCGGGGTCTGGAGGACCAGATAATCAAAGTCGGGAACTTGGAAAAATACACCCGGAACCTTCTAAACAGTATTGATACCGGGGTGGTGGCTTTTGGTGAAGAGGGAAATTTACAGTCGATGAACAAGGAAGCCCATCGAATATTTTATTCCCGGGAAAACGCACACCGCTTTATTCGTAAGAGTCAAATTAAAAAGAAGCTGCAACAGGCGATCGAGACCGGGAAGACCTATTCCGGGACGGAAACTGCTTACAAAGCGAAGACGGGTCCCATGCTTTTTCTGAAGACCACCATTTTTCCGGTGCGGGACCTGTCGGATCGAATTGAAGGGGCCGTCCTTATGATCGAGGACGTAACCATACTTAGAGAACTGGAAGAACAGGTACGCCGGGGAGAACGGCTGGCCGCCGTGGGAGAACTGTCCTCGGGTGTGGCCCATGAGATTCGAAATCCCTTAGGCATTATCAAAACCATCAGTCAATCCATCAAAGAGGAAAATACCGATGAAGAGATTAAGGAAAGCCTAGAGATCATCGAACATGAAATTAACCGGGCCAATAAAGTAGTGGAGGGCCTACTGGACTTTGCCAAGCCGGGGAGGTTGAAAATAGACGAAATTTCTCTTGAAAAGCTGTTAAGGGATTTGGTTCTGATGACCGGGAAACTGGCGGAACAAAAAGGACTTCGTTTGATTGTAGAGCCCATGGATCAAGACTATATTATTGAAGGAGATCCGGACAAGCTGAAGCAGGGGCTTTTGAATCTGGTGTTAAACGGGATTCAAGCAATGGAAGAGCGGGAAATAAAAGAAGCGGAAAGGCAAGAAATAGAAATGCATGAAGTGGTTAGGCAGGATGGGGATACAGAAGAAACCGGAACGATGCGTATTCAGTTGACAGAGCCGAAGGCGGATAAGTCTCCAAGTGAAAAGAGGATCCGATTGGTCATCAAGGATCAAGGAACCGGCATTGATCCGGAAAACCGGAACAAGATTTACGATCCTTTTTTTACCACAAAGGATCAGGGGTCGGGGCTGGGACTTTCCATTACCCACCGGATCATCGAGGAGCATCAGGGAAGTTTGGAAATCAGGAGTGAGCCGAATAAAGGCACCGAAGTCATAATCGAGCTGCCCTACATTGCCAGGGAGGGACAAAAGGATGTATAAAATACTGATTGTAGATGACGAAAAAAATATGCGCTGGGCCATTAAACGGGCCTTTAAAAATCAGCCCTATGATTTTCTGGAGGCCGCTGACGGGGAAGAGGGGATAAGGGTTTTTGAAAAGGAGCAGCCGGACCTTGTGCTGATGGATTTGAAAATGCAGAAAATGGACGGTCTAACCGCCCTGGAGAAAATGAAAACCCTGGAAAAAGACATGGAAAAGGATATCCCCGTAGTGATGATTACCGCCCATGGGAGCGCAGAATCCGCCGTGGAGGCTATGAAGCACGGAGCCCTGGACTATATCTCCAAACCCTTTGATGTGGAGGAACTTCGAATCATTCTTCAAAAAGCCCTGGAATTTAAGGGGCTGCAGGATAAGGTGAACTATCTGGAAGAAGTATTGGAGATGAAACAGGGGAAGCCGATCATCGGGAAAAGCGAGAAAATGAACGATGTATTAAAAATGGTCCATCAGGTGGCAAAAACCGATGCTACGGTACTGATCCTCGGGGAAAGCGGTACGGGAAAGGAGATCATTGCGGATACCATCCATCGAAACAGTGAGCGGCGTCAGGGCCCTTATGTGAAGGTAAACTGCGGGGCCATCCCGGAAAATCTGTTGGAAAGTGAACTCTTCGGCTATGAAAAAGGAGCCTTTACCGGAGCGGTGAAACGTAAAATCGGAAAATTTCAACGGGGCGAGGGAGGAACGATTTTTTTGGATGAGATCGGAGAGTTGAGCCTCCCTATGCAGGTGAAAATCCTCCGGGTACTGCAGGAGCGGGAAGTGGAACCCGTGGGAGGCACGGAAACCTATACGGTGGATACGCGAATCATTACGGCTACGAACCAAAACCTTTATGAAAAAGTTCAAAAGAAGGAGTTTCGGGAGGATTTATATTACCGACTAAACGTATTTCCCATAGAACTTCCCCCCCTTCGGGAGCGAAAAGAAGATATTGCCCTGTTGGCGAAGCACTTTTTACAAAAGTATCAGCAGGAGCTTGGGAAAAAAGACGTAAAAATCTCCAAGGAAGCCCTGGAGGCATTAATGGATTATCATTGGCCCGGAAATATTCGGGAGTTGGAAAACATTGTGGAGCGGACCCTGATCATCAGCAGCAATCAAATAATCGATAAGAAGGATTTACCCCCGGGGCTCATCACCCATGGCACTTCGCCATCCTCCGATTCGGAGTCTCCCGGGGAAGTAGCCTTCCAACTGCCCGAGGAAGGAATTAATTTGGAGGCCTTAGAGAAGGATTTAATTCTGCAGGCCCTAGAACGTACAGAGTACAACCAGACCCGGGCGGCAAAACTGCTGGGCATCAGCCGTCATACATTACTGTATCGGATGGAAAAATATCATTTGAAAAAATAAGAGATAAGTAAAGGAAAGGGGTGTAAGAAGCATGAAACATGAAAAGAAAGATCATTCCAAGGAGCATAGCACAGCTGAGCAGGACCAAGGCAAAAGGGATAAGGGCCATGGAGGGCAGGAAAACCATAGCAGTAAGGAAAAACACGGGGGACATGATGACCATCACGCGATGATGGTTGCGGATTTTAAGAAACGATTTTTTGTTTCCTTTATCCTGATGATTCCCATTCTGTTACTGTCGCCGATGATCCAGATGTTCATGGGCGTGGACTTCCGGTTTGCCGGGGATTCCTATCTGCTTTTCATTCTCTCGACCCTGCTGTTTTTCTATGGGGGAAAACCATTTCTCGCCGGAGCAGTAGAGGAGTTTAAGAAAAAATCACCGGCGATGATGATGCTCATTGCCTTAGCCATCACGGTGGCTTATGTTTACAGCTCACTGACCGTATTTGTACTTCCCGGAGACGAGTTTTTCTGGGAGCTGGCAACTTTGATTGTCATCATGCTTCTGGGTCACTGGATTGAAATGAAATCCATCATGGGAGCTTCCAACGCCTTAAATGAACTGGTAGAGCTAATGCCGGAGACCGCCCATCGGATTGGAGATAAGGGGGATACGGAAGAGGTCCCCCTAAACCATTTAAAAACCGGAGACAGGGTACTTGTCAAACCCAGTGAAAAGGTGCCGATTGACGGAGAGGTTTACGAAGGCAGTTCCTCCGTGGACGAATCGATGGTTACCGGAGAATCGGTTCCCGTGGATAAGAAAGAGGGGGATGAAATTGTGGGAGGGTCCATTAACGGTGACGGCGTCTTAAAGTTTACGGTAAGCCGCGTGGGGGATGAGACCTTTCTTTCCCAGGTAATCAAAATGGTTAAGGAAGCTCAGGAGTCCAAATCCAGATCCCAGCGACTGGCGGATATTGCGGCCAAATGGCTATTTTACATTGCCGTGACAGCAGGACTTGTCACCTTTACTCTGTGGATGGTGATCGGGGGAGACGTGGAGTTTGCCATTGTTCGGGCGGTAACCGTCGTCATTATTTCCTGTCCCCATGCCCTGGGCCTTGCGACCCCATTGGTAACAGCAGTTTCCACAAGTATCGGAGCAAAAAAAGGGCTGTTGGTCCGAGATCGGGCGGCCTTTGAAAATGCGCGGAAAATTAACGCCATCATCTTTGATAAAACCGGAACACTGACGGAAGGGCAGTTTGGCGTTACAGACATGCAAGAAGTTGGAACGTCAAAGGAAGAGCTGCTGTCCATCGCTTACTCCGTTGAACTGAACTCCGAGCATCCCATTGCGAAGGGCATTGTAAATAAGGGCAAGGAAGAAAATGCGAAAAAAATGGAAGTTTCGGACTACCAAAACCTTACGGGAAAAGGACTGGAAGCAAAGGTCGACGGACGAAATATTAAAGTGGTCAGCCCCGGTTATATGCGTGCAGAAAGCATTTCCTTTGACGATGAACATTATGAGCGAATGGCTAAGGAAGGCAAAACCGTAGTTTTCGTCCTTGAGGATCAAAAGCTGCTGGGCTTTATAGCTTTATCCGACATTATCCGGGAATCTGCAAAGGAAGCAGTGGCAAAACTTAAAAGTATGGGGATTGAGTCCATTATGCTTACCGGGGACAATCAACGTGTTGCGGATCATGTGGGCAAAGAAATCGGAATCGATTCGGTTATTGCCGAGGTTCTGCCCGGAGAAAAGGCAGAAAAGGTTGACGCCCTTCATCAAGAGGGTAAGATTGTGGCCATGACCGGTGACGGTGTGAACGATGCCCCGGCCCTGGCAAAGGCGAATTTAGGGATTGCCAT
>PWEO01000185.1 GCA_003553525.1 Clostridiaceae bacterium | reverse complement strand
TTCTAGTTGCACGAGAAATTAATATTTTTATTGTTTTACCCATAAGACAATATATAACTCTATTGTAAAATAACAAATATCAGGTGTTATAAAACATTGTTGTTGACATGTAATCAAATAAGTTTTATAATAATTAATTAATATAACTTCAACATATGATTTAACGTAGAAGGGGACGAGTAAGTAGTGGTAATGTATATAGAGAAAAAACACCTTGGCTGAAAGTGTTTTATACATCCAGTACTGAAAACCACCCCGGAGTTTCTTTTTCGAATGAAAAGACGATGGCTTCGTTACAGCTGTTTAAGTGGATTGTAAAATCTATTTAGGTGGAACCGCGGGTGCAACCTCGTCCTATGTTTAGGGTGAGGTTTTTTTGATGAGAAAATTAAGGAGGGTTTACAATGGGAAAAGTAAAAATCACACTAAAAGACGGCACAGAAAAGATTTTTGATAAAGGAACTAAAGTGATTGATGTTGCAAAAGATATCAGTGAAGGACTAGCAAGAAATATTGTGGGAGCTAAATTTAACGGCGAATTAATAGACCTAAAAAGAGAAATACCAGAAGATGGAGAATTGGTCTTTTTAAAATTTGATGATGAAGAAGGCAAAGAATTCTTCTGGCATACAAGCTCGCATGTTCTGGCTCAAGCAATTAAAAGGATTTTCCCTGATGCAAAACTTGCCATCGGCCCGGCAATTGATCACGGGTTTTATTATGATATTGATATGGAGCATAAACTTACCCCTGAAGACTTAGAAAAAATCGAGCAAGAAATGAAAAAAATTGTTAAAGAAAAATTAGAGGTAGAACGGTTCAGCTTACCAAAAGAAGAAGCAATCCAATATGTTCAGGAGCAAGGAGAAGATTATAAAATTGAATTAATTGAAGGTCTAGAAGACGGAACGGAGATCTCCTTTTATAAGCAAGGAGAGTTTGCTGACCTTTGTGCAGGTCCACACCTGCCAAATACCGGAAAAGTAAAAGCGATCAAACTACTCAGTGTTGCAGGAGCCTACTGGCGTGGAGATGAAAATAATAAAATGCTTCAACGGATTTACGGAACATCTTTTGAAAAGAAAAAAGATTTGGAAGCCTATTTGGAGCGTTTAGAAGAAGCGAAAAAAAGAGATCACCGAAAAATCGGAAAAGAAATGGATCTGTTTAGTCTCCGGGAAGAAGGGCCGGGATTCCCGTTTTTTCATCCTAAGGGTATGGTGATCAAAAATGAACTAGAAAGTTTTTGGAGAGAAGAGCATAGAATAAGGGGTTATGAAGAAATAAAAACACCTATTATTCTAAATGAAAACCTTTGGAAGCAATCCGGTCATTGGGATCACTATAAAGAAAATATGTATTTTACAGAAATCGACGAGCAAAACTTTTCTGTAAAGCCCATGAATTGTCCTGGAGCAGTTCTCACTTACAATCGCAAGATTCATAGTTATAGAGATCTGCCGATCCGTATGGGAGAGTTAGGCGAAGTTCATCGACATGAGTTATCGGGAGCACTACATGGTCTAATGCGCGTACGATACTTTACCCAGGATGATGCTCATATATTCGCGTTGCCAGATCAAATCAAGGATGAGCTTATAGGAGTAATTGAGTTAGTCGATCATGTATATAGCCTTTTCGGGTTTAAGTATCATGTAGAACTGTCCACCCGACCGGAAAAATCCATGGGCTCCGATGAAGATTGGAACCTTGCAATTAGTTCTTTAAGAGACGCATTAGAAGCCAAAGAAATCGATTACAAGGTAAATGAAGGAGACGGTGCTTTTTATGGTCCCAAAATTGATTTTCACCTAGAAGATTGTTTACAGAGAACTTGGCAATGCGGAACCATCCAACTGGACTTCCAAATGCCTCAAAGGTTTGACCTTAACTACATTGGACAGGACGGAGATAAACATCGCCCAATTATGATTCATCGGGTGGTTTTTGGTAGCATTGAACGTTTTATTGCCATCTTAATTGAGGAGTATGCAGGAAAGCTTCCCACCTGGCTAGCCCCGGAACAAGTTAAAATTATTCCTATTACCGATAGGCAAAAAGAATATGCTGAAAAATTACAAAAAGAGTTATTTGAGAATCGTGTAAGGGTTAATGTTGATTCCAGAAGTGAAAAAATGGGTTATAAAATTAGAGAAGCCCAATTAGAAAAAACCCCCTACATGTTGATTGTCGGTGAAAAAGAGGTTGAAAGCGGTATGGTATCCGTTCGTTCCAGAGATAAAGGAGAGATTGGAACCATGGAATTCTCAGCATTTAAAGATAGTCTTCTTGAAGAAATCAACTTAAAGGGCCAGTAATGGCCTTTTAGGTTCGGTTTCTAGAAACCCCTTGACAACGAGTTAAGTGATTGATATACTTATATAAGTTAAAAGAAAGTAGAGGGTTCGCTTCTCACCTTACAACTATGGTTCGTAAGGTAAATAAAGATTGATTATAAACTCTAAATATGGTGTTTATGGATCGGTTTTTGTGGGGCGAATAGTATCTAAACTATTCGTTTTTTTTATTTTAACAGGAGGTGCTATACAATTAAAGATAACAAAGGAACGCAAATGAACGAAGAAATTCGTGACAAAGAAGTACGGTTAGTTTCCGATGATGGAGAACAATTAGGCGTTGTTTCGGGCAAAGAAGCCCAGGCAATTGCTAATGAACGTGGTCTGGATCTGGTAAAAATTGCTCCTAAGGCCAAACCGCCGGTATGCAAAATCATGGATTATGGCAAGTTTAAGTACGAACAGGCTAAAAAGGAAAAAGAAGCCAAGAAAAAACAAAAAGTTATTACTGTAAAAGAAGTGCGACTAAGTCCAAATATTGAGGAACATGACCTGAATATTAAAGCTAATCAAGCGAATAAATTCTTAAAAAACGAAGATAAAGTGAAGGTTACACTTCGTTTTAGAGGAAGAGAAATGAAGAACACCCAAAAAGGTCTTGAAATCATGGAAAAATTTCGCAAAACCCTTGAAGATATTTGCACAGTCGAAAAGCCTGCAAAACTTGAAGGAAGACAGATGATTATGGTGCTTGCGCCTAAAAAAGAGCAAGCATAGTATAAATTAAGGAGGATATTAATCATGCCAAAAATGAAAAGCCATAGAGGAGCTTCAAAAAGATTAAAAAGAACAAAAAGTGGGAAGTTAAAAAGAGCGAAAGCATTTGCTAACCACATCCTAGCAAAAAAATCTCCAAAGCGTAAAAGGAATCTTCGAAAGATGGCAATTCTTTCCAAGGGAGATCAAAAAAGAATCGATCAGTTCATCGCAAAATAAATCGGATAAATAAAAGGGAGGAATATTTAAAATGCCTAGAGTAAAAAAAGGAATCAATGCCAAGAAAAAACATAAAAAAATATTAAGATTAGCGAAAGGTTTCCGAGGAGGAAGAAGTAAGCTTTTCAGACCTGCTAATCAGTTTGTAATGAAATCTTTGAAGCACGCTTACGTAGGAAGGAAATTAAGAAAAAGAGACTTCCGAAAGTTATGGATCACCAGAATTAATGCTGCTGCAAGACTAAACGGGCTTTCTTATTCAAGATTTATGAATGGATTAAAATTAGCAAATATCAATATTAACCGAAAAATGTTAGCTGACATGGCTGTAAATGACCAAGAAAGCTTCGCTCAATTAGTAAATACGGCAAAAGAAAAATTAAATGCTTAAATTTATACAAAATTAATCAGATTTCCACACAAAGAGTCCTGTTGGACTCTTTACCTGTATATAATTCTTTTTATCGTGAGCCGATACTTTTTTATTTCATAATATTATTAAAAACCTAGACAGCTTCTGTGATAATTTTAGAACCAGAATAAATAAAATGAGTAGCTTATAATACTAAAATAAAAATAATGTATCTATATTGAACGTTTTACGTAATATAATAATATTAAATCCCGGTTTATTGAATGAACTGGAAAGGTTTAAATGTGTTAATTTTCATCAAACAACAGAAAAATACTTAAAAATACAAAATAACAAGGTGATTTTTTGAATAATATAATTGAAAGTTTAGATAATCAGAAAATTAAAGAGGTACGATTACTCCATAAAAAGAAATACAGGATAAACCTTAGGAAATATTTTATTGAAGGAAAAAGGATAGTTGACGAAGCTATATTGCATGGTGCCAAGATAGAAAGGATAATTATCTCTTCGAGCTATTCATGGGATAAAGAGTACCTGGACACAATTTCAGGCTCTAAGTTGAAGAACGTTGAACTTCTTACAGTGACAGAGAAAGTATTTCGCTCCATAGCTAAAACCGAATCTCCTCAAGGGATTATAGCAGTGGTACATAAAGAAGAGCGGAGTCTTGAAAAAACACTGAACAAATTACCGCGAGAACCCTTTATTATTACTCTAGAGAACATTCAAGACCCGGGAAATATGGGTACAATTATTCGAACCGCTGAAGCTGCCCGAGCTGACTTAATCATTATTACAAAAAATTCTACTGATCCCTATGGAGAAAAAGCTCTTCGATCAAGTATGGGTGCTATTTTTATGATTCCTATAGTTGAAGTAATAGGGATGGAGTGGATCCCCTTATTTAAAAAGCATGCAATACGACTTATTGCAACAGATTTATCTGCTCGGAAATCCTTTGTAGAACTGGATTATTCTGGAGGCATCAACTTAATCATCGGAAATGAAGGCCATGGAATTTCAAAAGAATTGCTGAGCTTGGCTGACGAGAAAACGGTCATACCTATATACGGAAATATCGAATCCCTCAATGCTTCCATTGCTTCAGGCATATTAATATATAAAGCACGGGAAAAGCGGAAATAAACTCGAAGATGAAAGCTTTCAATATTGAAGATTACCAATTGTTATGATATAATATGCAATATGAAAATTTCAAACTGATATATATTATGATAGAGTAAAGTAAGATTTTGCCCGTCAACTAACAGAGAGAAGCGCTTAGCTGAGAGCCCTTCAGCAAATCTGAAATTTCCCTCTAGAATATCAAGGTTGAATTTTTAGTAGACCTTGACGGTATAAACCGTTATCTTATAGAGTGGCTTTATAATCCTGCCCTGATTATCTGGTGTGGTGATTAAAATGCTATGAGGGTGGTAACGCGGAGTATAGCTTCGTCCCTTTCGGGGGATGGAGTTTTTTTGTTATAAAAAAGAATTAATAAGAGAAGGGAGTAATTCTAGTGAAAAATAAGTTAGAAAGCATTCAAGAGCGAGGAATTAAAGAAATTCGAAGTGCTTCAGATCTGAAAGAACTAGAGTCTTTACGTGTGAAATACTTGGGGAAAAAAGGTGAACTCACTCAGATTTTAAGAGGCATGGGAAAATTAAATGCTGAGGAGCGACCTGTAATAGGAGAACTTGGCAATAAAGTACGCGAAAGGATTACTCAAGAACTAAATAAGTCGAAAGAATTATTAGAGGCTAAAGACTTAGAAAAAAAACTTGAGGAAGAAACTATCGATGT
This sequence comes from Clostridiaceae bacterium, assembly GCA_003553525.1. Taxonomy (GTDB): domain Bacteria; phylum Bacillota; class Clostridia; order Peptostreptococcales; family T1SED10-28; genus Isachenkonia. Next base: position 4,435 of record PWEO01000185.1, on the reverse strand, counting down.
AACTATGCCGGGCAAAAAATCTCCATTAGGAAGCATCCATCCCTTAAGACAAAGTGTGGAAAACTTAGAAGAAATATTCATTTCCATGGGCTTTAAAGTAGTGGAAGGACCAGAAATCGAAACCGTAGAGAATAATTTTGATGCATTAAATGCACCCAAGAATCACCCTTCTAGAGATTTAAGTGACACTTTTTATATTACTGATGATTTGGTACTTAGAACTCAAACTTCCCCGGTGCAAATTCGTGTAATGAAGGATAACAAACCACCTATTCGTATTATTTCCCCGGGTAGATGCTTTCGTAATGACACACCGGATGCTACTCATTCTCCGATGTTTCATCAATTAGAAGGTTTAGTAATTGATAAAAACATTACGTTAGGAGATTTGAAGGGTACCTTAGAAATTTTTGCAAAAAGTTTTTTCGGCTCCCATACACAAACAAAATTCAGGCCTCATCATTTCCCCTTTACAGAACCCAGCGCAGAGATGGATATTACCTGTTTTAAATGTGGCGGAATAGGTTGCAGTATGTGTAAAGGCAGTGGTTGGATTGAACTGCTAGGGGCAGGAATGGTGCACCCTAATGTCTTAGAATACTGCGGTATTGATTCTGAAAAGTATAGCGGTTTCGCATTTGGAATGGGAATTGATCGAATTACAATGGCAAAACATGATATAGATGATATTCGTCTTTTTTTCGAGAACGATCAAAGATTTTTACAGCAATTTCGTTAATTGCTAAATAATCATTATAAGCAATAGATATATGAAACATAATGATAATGAAGGAGGAAAAAAAATGCTGGGACCAAAAAAATGGTTAGAAAAATACGTAGAATTAAATATCAATGCCTATGAACTGCGTGATCGTATGACGATGTCAGGTTCAAATGTAGAGGATATTAGAAACTTATCAAAAAAGTTTGAAGGGGTAGTAGTGGGAAGAGTGGAAAAAATCGAACCCCATGGAAATGCAGATAAACTGGTGGTAGTAACGGTTAACATAGGGAAGAAAAATCTTCAAATAGTAACCGGTGCTACAAATTTCAAGGAAAATGATTATTTACCCGTAGCCATAGAGGGTGCTAGAATTGCAGAAGACTTGATAATTGAAAAAGGCGAACTTAGAGGGAAGATCTCTGAAGGGATGATGTGCTCTCATGATGAACTGGGAATTTCTAAAAGTCTTATACCGGAAAACATGAAAGAGGGACTCTGGATTTTAGAAGGAAACTTTGATCCTGGAATGCCCTTTGAAGAAGCCTTGGAGTTAAATGATGATATATTGGAATTTGAAATTACTCCGAATCGACCCGATTGTTTAAATATGATTGGACTTGCTAGGGAGATTTCAGCAACATTAAAAACGGATTTACATTATCCTGAGATCAAACTTCAAGAAGTAAAAGACAAAACCCATGAAGAAATATCCATAAGGATTGATGATCCCAAGGGTTGTCATCGCTATATTGGAAGAGTTCTCAAAGGAGTTAAAGTACATCCGTCACCGGATTGGCTACAAGTTCTATTAATGAAAGCGGGAATTCGACCGATCAACAATATTGTAGATGCTACGAATTACGTAATGCTCGAGTACGGGCAACCCCTCCATGCATTTGATTTAGGAAAAATACCAAGCAAAAAGATTGTAATAAAAAAAGCTGATGGAATTGGCACGTTTAAAACCTTAGATGGAGTTGAACGAAAACTCCAACAAGAAACAACATTGATAACTGATGGGAATGAAACTTTAGCGATTGCTGGAGTTATGGGAGGTCTGGACTCAGAAGTAGATGAAAATACCGTAGATATACTTTTGGAATCTGCAAATTTTGATGCAGCTCGAATAAGAGAAACCAGTAAAAATCTAGGTCTGCGTACAGAGGCTTCCAGTCGTTATGAAAAAGGGGTAGACAAGGAAGTGGCACTAACAGCAATTAACCGGGTTAGTCAATTGATACAAAACCTAACGGACTGTGAAGTTTTAGCAGGAGTTGTCGATCAGTATCCGATTCCTTTTAAAGAGTCTAACATCGATCTTCGAGTAGTAAGAATTAACCAACTGCTAGGTACAAAGTTCACATCTAGTGAAATTGAAGAAATACTAAAAAGTTTGGAGATCAAAGTTATAAATAAGGGCGAAATTCTGACTGTAACTGCCCCCAGTTTTAGAGGAGATCTGGTAAAAGAAGTGGACTATATTGAAGAAGTAGCTAGAATTTTCGGATATGACAGGATTCCTTCAACAATGCCTGAGGCAACCATTACTGTAGGAGGAATAAACCTATCTGCTAAGGTGGAAAGTTTACTTAAAACCGCCCTGAAAGCTCAAGGGCTACACGAGGTTTTAACGTATTCCTTTGTAAGTCCGAAAAGTGTTTCAAAAATCAGCATCCCCAAAGATAGTCCTTTACAGGATACTATTCTTCTTAAAAATCCTCTGGGTGAAGAAACCAGTGCTATGAGAACCACACTTCTACCTAGTATGCTGGATGTTTTAGAACGGAATTATAAAAAAGGCAATGCTAAAATGAAAGCCTTTGAAATAGGTAGAACTTTTTGGAAAAACCAACAGGAGAAAATGCCTATGGAAAAATCAAAATTGGTAATAGGAGCTTATGGTGAAGAGGAAGACTTCTATAGCATTAAAGGAAACATCGAAGAAATGCTTAGTGGTTTAAAAATTAATAAGCTGAGCTATGTAAAAGAACCATATCATAGTACTTTTCACCCTGGGCGTTGCGCCAATATATATTCTAATGGAGAACTGCTGGGTACTTTTGGAGAGGTACATCCAATAGTATCAGGAAATTATGGGATTGAAGTAAGAACATATTTGGCAGAATTGGATTTTGAAGTGATTCTTGAACAAGGAGATCTAAATAAAAAATACCAACCGCTTCCCAAATATCCTTCTATTCTTCGCGACATTGCCATTGTGGTTCCGGATCATATCCAAATTGCCGAAATTGAAAAAGTATTCGAGTCTTATCTCGAAGGAATCCTCGAAAGCTTTCAACTATTTGATGTGTATCAGGGAGATCAAATCACAAAGGGCTTTAAGAGCATTGCTTATTCCCTAGTTTATAGAGATTTTAATAAAACATTGAAGGAAAAAGAAGTTAACAAAATTCATGAACAGGTACTAAAGGATCTTGAAGAAAAAGTGGGGGCGAGTTTGAGATAGGTTGAAGTATTGTGTTATAATAATAGTAAACCAATATTCATTATATTAGAGGGGTTGATGGATTAGTGGATAAAAAGAATAAAGTATTAATTAAAATCAATGGACAGGAATACCCCATCGTAGGTTCAGAACCGAAGGACTATTTATTAAAAGTCGGTAATTTCGTAGATGAAAAAATGGAAGAGGTTCGGAGCAACAATCAGCGGTTAAGCACATCAATGATTGCAGTACTCACCAGTATAAATATGGCAGATGATCTATTAAAGTTAGAAGAGAAGCTAGAAAAAGTGCAGGGGAAATATGAAGAACCACTTAAAGAGCTCCAAAAGATAAAAAGCAAATGTAAAAACTTAGAATTCTCCCTTAAAAATCTCGAAGAAGAAAACCGGGAACTTAAACAAAACAATATAAACTTAGGGAAATTCAAAGAAAAGTACGAAACGGAAACCTTAGAATTAAAAGCGGAAGTAAAAAAACGCAAAGAAGAAAGTAAAAAAGCTGAAGAAATTGTCAATGAACTACAAAACAAACTATTTGAGAATCAAATCAAATTAGTACAAGCTAGAAAACAGCTGGAAAAAAGCCAAGAGGATTCATAAAAAAAATTATAGTTAGATAAATATACATGAGGACTCGAATCACCTCATGTATATTTTATATGTTAAAATCTAAAATAAAGTATACAATTATAATTATTATAATACTGATACTATAATTTAATCAAAGGAGATGACCTATGAAATACTCAAAAAAACCTTTGCTCCATGGATTACTATTTGCTATAGTAGCCACTGCTTTTTTATATTTTCTTAACGGAGAGTTTTCTTATGCGGGAATCATTGGAGGGGTAGTTTGGGTTGCGAGCGCTTTAATTATTCCCGTGAAAGACAGTAATTAAGTTAATTAAGAATACGAATGAATTGAGGTGAAATATTGAAGATTTTAACTCCGAATTATTTTTATGATTCCATATATGAGGTGGATTTGGATCAATTAAAGCAAAACGAAATAGAAGGATTAATTATTGATATTGACAATACTCTAGTTGGGTGGGATACATCACTGCCGACATTGGCAGTTAAAGAGTGGTTGGAAAAACTAGTAGACTTAGGATTTAATGTTTGCTTGGTATCAAATAACAATAAAAAAAGAGTCATGTATTTTGCTAAAGAACTGAACCTTCCTTTTATCTATCAAGCGAAAAAGCCGATGAAAAAAAACTTTTTAGTAGCTATGAAGATCCT
>PWEO01000124.1 GCA_003553525.1 Clostridiaceae bacterium | reverse complement strand
TTTTTCTGTTCCACCAGGCGCTGGGCACGATTCAGCACCATTTCCGCCACCTTGATATGATGACTGGGCAGTTCGTCAAAGGTGGAATACACCACTTCACCGTCAATGGAGCGCTTCATATCCGTAACCTCTTCGGGCCGTTCGTCAATGAGCAGTACGATGATTTCGCTCTCGGGATAGTTGATGGCCACACTTTTGGCAATCTGCTTAAGTAAAATCGTTTTTCCTGCCTTCGGCGGTGCTACGATCATGCCCCGCTGTCCTTTTCCGATGGGGGCGATCAGGTCGATTAATCTCGTCGCCAGTTGATTGCTGGCCAGTTCCAGGTTGATGCGTTTATTGGGATAAATGGGGGTTAACTGATCAAAGTCCCAACGCTGATTGGCAATCTCCGGATCCAGATCGTTGATTTTTTTCACATATAACAATGCATTATATTTCTCCCCGCTTTTGGCCTTTCGGGTAATGCCCGTGATTTTATCCCCGGTACGCATTTTAAACCGTCGAATCTGGGAAGGGGAAATATAAATGTCGTCATCGCTGGACAGATAATTGTTCATCCGTAAAAAACCGTAGCCATCCATATGAATGTCTAGGATCCCGTCGGCGATATTTACTTCTTTATCCTGGGAAATTTCACTTTGTAAATGGGTGGGAAGGCCTTCATCTCGAGAGTTCTTTTCCTGCTTATCTTCAAGGGTGTTGGTTGAATCAGTTTTCCTTGCAGTTTTTTCTGATGGGGCTTTTGCGGTTGCATCCGCAGTAGTTTTCGCGGCTGTATCCTCACTGGTTTTCACAGAGGCTTTATCGGCAGATCCGGCTAATGCTCCCGGTGAGTTTTCCCCTTCCTCTTTTCCCAAGGGCTTTCCTTGAATCAGATCAACCAGTTCGTGCTTTTTATACTTGTAGTAATTTTTGATCCCCAAGGTTTTGGCAATCTCTTTTAAATCCGTCAGTTTCTTTTTTTCCAATTCTTTTACGTCCAATAGTTTCCCGCTGTCCAAAGTCCTCTGGCAACGGAGTCCACCTCCTTTAAGGCTTAGATATGGTAAAAGAGGGAGTTTTTCTCCCTCCATCCACATTATTTTTTATTTTTGCTTATTTCGATATCCTAACTGTGCAACTCTTAATATGCGTAGTCCGGCTTGGTTCGAAGTTTATGAGTGGCTTCTACAAACCGTATGGTCCCTGTTTCTGAACGCATAACAATAGAGTGGGTTTTCGCAGTGTCGTCTCCGGTATAAACCACGCCTTTCAGCATGTCCCCGTGGGTGATTCCCGTTGCCACGAAGTAGGCTTCATCTCCCTTAACCAGATCGTCCATATACAGAACCTGTTCCGTATCAATACCCAGGGCGTCGCATTGCTTCTTTTGATCATCCGTGGAGCAGATCAGTTTCCCCTGGATTTCTCCGCCCATACACTTCATGGCGGCGGCGGTAATGACTCCTTCCGGAGCGCCTCCAACACCCATTAAGATGTCCACACCGGTGCCATCAATGGCTGTGGCTAGGGCACTGGCAATATCTCCGTCGGAAAACAGTTTGATTCGGGCCCCGGCGTCGATGCACCGTTTAATCAGATCCTTATGTCTCGGTCGGTCTATGACCGTTACGGTTAAATCTTCAATACTTTTGTTTAAGGCTTTGGCCACACTTTCCAGATTTTTCTCCACGGGCCAGTTGATATCGATTTTTCCACGGGCCTTGGGGCCTACGGCAATTTTATCCATATAATAGGATGGAGCATTTAATAGACATCCCTTTGGAGCCATGGCAATAACCGCAATCGCATTGGGAGTTCCGTTGGCTACGGAGGTAGTGCCCTCCACAGGATCTACGGCAATATCCACTTCTAAATCCTCTTCTTCCCAGGCCCCTACCTTTTCTCCGATATAAAGCATGGGGGCTTCATCCTTTTCCCCTTCTCCGATGATTACCGTACCTTTAATATCGATGGTATCAAACATTTTTCGCATACCGTCCACGCCGGCCTGATCCGCCGCTTCCTTATCCCTTCGTCCCATCCATCGGGCAGCCCCCAGTGCGGCACCTTCCGTTACTCTTACGAGATTGATTGCTAAATTACGATCCATTTAAAACACTCCTTTGAATTGGTGGATTATCTACTTTTATTATACCTTTTGTATGTAAAACCATGGGTCCATCCGGTTGCTTTCTTTCCTCATTATAGCCCTTTTCCCGTTGGAAATCAAGGAATATGTTTAACGAACAAAAGAGCAAAAGATGATTACTTTAATGATGGAAAAAATAGTCCGAAGGTTCCCTCCCGGGTCCAAACAGGCGAAGAAATAAAAACAGAGAGGCCTGTGAGCCCCCCTGCGTCTATTCCAATATCCATGGATAAACTCTATGCTTCGCTTAAATCCTTAAAATTTGTTATTCCAGTCAGCCAGGAATTTTTCAATCCCGATATCCGTCAAGGGATGATCCGTCATCATTTTTAACACCTTAAAGGGCACCGTGGCTACATGGGATCCCGCTAAGGCCGCGTCGGTAACATGCAGAGGATGACGAATACTTGCCGCAATGGTTTGGGTATCAAATCCGTGGATATTGAAAATGGTGATGATCTCTTCGATCAAATTCATTCCCGTACTTCCGATATCGTCCACCCTTCCAAGGAAGGGACTGACATAGGTGGCTCCCGCCTTTGCGGCGAGGAGCGCCTGATTTGCGGAAAATACCAAGGTTACATTAACTCTAATTCCTTTTTCGGAAAACACTTTGGTGGCCTTGAGCCCTTCCTTGGTCATGGGCACCTTTATGATGATATTCTTGTGAATTTTTGCCAGTTCTTCTCCTTCTTCCCCCATCTTATCCGCATCCAGGGCAATGACCTCGGCGCTGATGGGACCGTCTACGATTCCTACGATCTCCTTGATGACTTCCTGAAAATCCCGACCTTCTTTGGCAATCAGGGAAGGGTTGGTGGTAACGCCGTCTAAAATTCCCCAGCTGGCCGCTTCTTTAATTTCTTCGATATTTGCAGTATCAATGAATAGTTTCATGGTTTTTCCTCCTTGTTTTTTTCTCTACTATCCTATATACCCCGTCGGCAGAGAAACATTCGCGGAACAAAGCAACTCATCCCTACAACTTTCGGTTATCGGTTTTCCCCCACTATTTAGGCGATTACTTTAAACCCAGGATCTCCCGGGCTTCCTCCGGGGTGGCTACTTCCCGTCCCAGTTCTTTGGCGATTCTTACGATTCTTTCCACCAGCTGGGCGTTGGATTTTGCCAGGACTCCTTTTTCATAATAGACATTATCCTCAAAGCCTACCCGTACGTGGCCGCCCAGGATAATGGCCAAAGTGGCCAGGGGCAGTTCATGGCGCCCGATTCCCGCAACGGTCCATGTGGAGCCTTCAGGAATTTTATCCGCCATAAACATTAAATCCTCGGGATTTCCCGGAGCCGCTCCGGGGACGCCCAGAACAAAGTCAAAGTGCAGGGGTGTATTTAGCAGGCCTTTTTTTACCAACTTTTTCGCATTCTCGATCATGCCCCGCTCAAAGATTTCCAGTTCCGGCTTTACGCCCAGCTCCTGCATTCTTTTTGCGAACTTTTCCATATATTCTTCCGTGTTCATAAAGACGTCGGGTCCAAAGTTCGTGGTACCACAGCTAAGGGTGGCCATTTCCGGTTTTAGTTCCACGGGCTGCAAGCGCTCTTTCGGACTGTGCCACACCGCACCCCCGGTGGAGGGTTGAAAAATCACATCACATTTTTCTTTCAGTAAATCCTTAATCTTTCCATAGGTTTCCTTGTCCTGGGTAGGAGCTCCGTCCTCCTCCCGGGCATGGACGTGTACAATCGACGCCCCGCTTTTATAGCACTGATACGCATCTTCTGCAATTTCTTCCGGTGTAATGGCCAGGGCCGGTTGAATATCCTTGGTGACCTCGGCTCCCGTAATGGCCGCAGTGATAATTAGTTTTTCCATGATGATGACCTCCTTTAGTTATTGATCCGTTGAACCCAACATTAATTCGGATAATTGAGCCCTATTATTTTCGCTGCTTATCCTTGGGGACCACACAGGTTCCCACCGCTTCGCATACAACTTCCGGAGTTTCCAGTACATCACAGGCGGAGTCGTTAATATCCGGTCTCGGTTTGATCACTTTTCTCGCGGTGAATTTCATCTTTCGAGAGCTGTTTCCGGTTTTGATGATTTCTCCTTCCGCTTCGATATAGTCCCCGGCATACACCGGCGCTTTGAACTGCACACTTTCGTAGGCCACAAACAGGCCTTCATCTCCGTCGTTTCGAATCAGCAGCTCCGTGGCCACATCTCCAAAAAACTCCAACATTTTTGCCCCGTCCACTAAATTTCCTCCATAATGGGCATCGTTTGCTCCCATTCGAACCCGAATCATTGATTTCATGGTCAAAACCCCTTTCATTTCTTATTTTCTATCTACTTTTCATTATAGGCCATTTCACGGGGAACTTCCAGCATCCCGGGGGAATTTTTTGCCGGTTTTCCCGTATTTCTTTCCTGCATTTCGACAATCTTCGTTATTACTTTCACACAATTGAAAGTTCTTATTTGATTTTGCAAGTATTGTTCAACTGCTTTTCTGTTATTATCAGTATTTCGAATTAATTTATTCATATTAATTATTTTATTAGTACTTTTAACCTGTATTTGCCCTTGATTTTTAGTGGCTTAAAGGATATAATCATTACAATCAATTTAAATTTCTGACTTTACAGATTATTCCATGATTTGAATTGAACCCATCAATTGGAGAGACATTTTCATTTGATGCACTACTTTCAGGAGGTGGTCGAAAAGTTGTAGAAACAAAAATTTTCATCGTCTTCGGACGTAAAATATCTTAGTTTTACAAGGAGGGAAAATTTTTATGGAAAAACAACGAGAAAATTGGGGCTCCCGCATAGGCTTTGTACTAGCCGCAGCAGGGTCCGCAGTAGGACTGGGAAACATTTGGCGTTTCCCGTATCTCACCGGTGAAAACGGTGGAAGTGCATTTATTCTTATTTACTTGGTATTTGTTATTTTTATTGGTATCAGTGTTATGATCGCAGAATTTACCCTTGGTAGAAATAGTGGACTTGCAACAGTAGGGGCCATTAAATCTTATTCCGACCGATTTACATTTGTTGGAGCCATGGGAGTATTATCCGCATTCTTAATCATGGGATTCTATCCCGTAGTTGGTGGATGGGCCCTGGCCTATATTCTGGAATCTGTTACCGGCCTTTATAGTTTAACTCCCGACGGCATCGGGGACACCTTTGGTGCTTTTATTACCGGTGGCGTACAGCCCGTGGTCTGGATGCTTATCTTCTTAGCTATGAACGTTCTGATTGTAGCAAAGGGAATCAAAGGCGGAATCGAAAAAGCCGCAAAAGTACTAATGCCTACTCTATTCATCTTACTGATATTTATTGCTATTCGAAGCTTAACCCTTGACGGTGCAGGAGAAGGACTAGCTTTCATTTTCCGACCGGACTTTTCAGAAGTTGACGGCGGAACTTTCTTAGCCGCCCTGGGACAAGCCTTTTTCTCCCTTAGTTTAGGTATGGGGGCCATGATTACTTACGGATCCTACCTAAGCAAGAAAGAAAATCTTGTTGAAAATGCAGTGATTGTTACCGGACTGGATGTTGGTGTTGCACTACTTGCGGGTATTGCAATGTTCCCAGCGATTTTCGCTTTCGGTATGGAGCCTGCTCAAGGACCGGGACTTGTATTCGTAGTTATCCCCATGGTTTTTGCTGAAATGGGTGGAATCGGTGCACTGTTCGGCATCATCTTCTTTATCGCTTTAGCGGTGGCGGCCCTTACCTCTTCCGTATCTTTAATGGAGGTTGTGGTTTCCTACTTAATCGACCAAAGAGATGTGCAGCGTAAGAAGGCAGTATATGGAACCGGTGTTGTAATGGCCATCATGGCTGTTCTTGCCTCCTTATCCTTAGGTGTCTTCGGTCCATTACCGGTTTTCAACGTTGGTGTCTTCGATCTATTCGATATTCTTTCCGACAAAGTATTCCTTGGTCTTGGTGGAATGTTTATCGCCATCGTTACCGGTTGGGTTGTTGATAAGGAAGTTCTTCGAAAAGAAATTACCAATGACGGAACCGTGGGCTTTGCATTGTTTGAAGCTTGGCACTTCCTGATCAAGTGGATTATTCCATTGGCAGTAGCAGTTGTTGCGATATTTGGAATCATCGATATCGAAGAAACTGCAGTTATGCTGTTTGGTATAGCCATTGTAGCTTTACTGGCAGTCTTCTCTCGAAAGCTTCACTAAACAAAAGACGAACGAAGCAGCGGTTCAAGGGTCACCTTGATTCCGCTGCTTTTTTATGTCTGCATTTAGGGCGACTAAACTTATGCAATCCCCGACATTCCGAGGCTCTTTCTTTTTGCTATAAACAGGAAGCTGCACTCCACCATCTCGGCGATAACCATGGCGCTGGCTCCGATCAGTGCCGGATTCTGCGGCCCGATAAAGGTTCCTATCAGCACCGTTACCACCAGTGTTGCAAGGTTTACCATTTTGCCCACACTGACATACTTGGTGTTTTGCCGCTTCATGAAAATTCCCCACAGGTACTGGCGAATCACAAAGAATATCGGTAATGCCGCCATAATTTTCAAGACATCAGCGGCCATAATGCTTACCACTTCACTGGTCCCGATGATGTTGCTTAAAACAAAGTGTCCCAGGGGAGTAAACCCCAGAATCCCGATGATCAGGGAAAGACTGCCTCCAATGAGTGCCGCAAATCGTTTTACCGATTGATAGCGCTCGGGATGATCCTTTTCCTTAAGAAAATTGATCGGCACCTGATGAAACATCATTAACGGCGCTAAGGCTAATACACCCACGGACCAGCCGACGGCAAAGGCGGATATGGCAATTTCCGGGGCTACGGTTCGGGCAAGACCCGCATTGATTATAGGTCTTGCGGCGGTTCGAAGGGCTGCGGTTAAAAGCAGCGGCAGGAAAAACATCATAATTAAACGATTATTCATCTCTGTTCGCCCTTCTTCAAGATCTCCGTTTTTAATACTTTGTCGTTCAATTGCCGCCGGGATATCCCGCTGACTGCGACGCATGATAATGGTTACGGTGCTGGCCTCGATAAGAAGAGCGATGGCGAATATCCCCGGAGCATATAGGGACCCCGGTAAAAATGTAAAGTAATCCGCCACAAGCACCATAATTCCCACAAAGATTACCCGCATAAAGGTCCCGATGGTAACAATAGGTGTCATCCTCAGTTTAATGGCAACCCCTTGATGAAAGTCCCGAACCGATACGAATAAGGGGAAAAGCACCAGTATTTTCAGCATGGTTTCCGCTTCGTCAAGCACCTGTCCCTCCACACCGATCAGGGTATTCATAATCCAGCGGGAAAGGCCCGTGAAGGCAAAGAGAAAAAACATACCTACGATTATAAATCCCATCAGTGCAACGAAACGCCGCACTTTATAATAGCTTTTAGCATCCGTGGTCAAGGAGGTTACCGTATGCTTGATCATGGATACCGGGTTTTGAATCATCTGCAAAATACTTTTGGTTACGGCAAAAGCGGAAATCATCACCTCAGGATTTGGAAATCTTGCCAGGGCCGCATTGAATAAGGAGTGAGTCAAGGCAATCATCGCCTGGGTCGCTCCAAGGGGCAGGAAAAATTTCAGCTGTTCCATCATGCTGATTTCATTTTCCTCCCGAACCCTGGCTTTTCTTCTGGCTTCCTCCCGTCGGACCGTTATATTATCGATAGTATCAACATCCTTTCCTTCGTTGATCCGTTTATTTGCTTAATTGCTGTTACTATATATTGCTTCGTCTATCTAAATAATCTATAAAATTATTATACCACAGAATCTTTCGCCTTTCAAAGTATTTTCTCAAACTACAAAGCCATTCCGTCAATACCCTGGAGGGCATTTCCCCGGAGGATATCGACAGAATCGACGTGAGCAATGAAAGCCAGGAAGGCAGGGAGGCCCTGGACCTTATCGGCACCACCGGTGCCTACGGAGTCGAGGCTGTTAGCAGCCGGATCTTCGAGTATGCCCAATATGTCGGCGGCGATCTTTCCGCCTTTTTTCAGAAGACCTACGATGGAACCAGGGATAAACTGCAGGACCTGGGAGAATAAGAAAAAAAGATTCCCGAGAATATAAGGGCAAAAAAAAGAAGCTCAGGTGATAACCTGGGCTTTTCTTTTGGGGCGACAGTTAACGGCTTCCTGTCTTCTTTCCTGTTTAGGAGAAGCTGCCGTATCGGTTACGCCGGTCCATATACAGATCCACAAAAACCATGGTGGCGATTACCGAGAGTACCATTAACAGCAACATACCGATAAACCATCCCGCCGGTCCGAATATCTCAACAATCCAACGGTATAGAAAGGATAAGTTCACAGTAGTTTCCACACCCATTTGCTGTCCGTCACCGATCATTCCTGCGGGATTCAGGATATCGTTTGTGGTAATCAGTCCTGCAAATATATTCAGACCCAGCACAACCCAGAAATTTCCCTTTACAAAAGAGATGCTGTCTCCAAAAGCACTGGTCACATCGATATCATCCACCACCAGGATCGTGTCCCAAAGAGTAACAAACAACAGCAATATCAGGAGACCTCCAAATATAACAATAATCACCGGAAGACTTCCGGTCCTAAGAAGAATATAAGCAACCGGAAGGGTTACCAATACTACACAAATCATTAAAAACATACTGCCTCCGAAAATTTTAAGACCGAAATGCCTCATCCCTTCAAAATAATCTCCGATTTCCACAGGCTTCTCTTCATCGGAATCATATACTTTCTTGATCATATAAATTTTCCCCGCCAGCATAAAAGAGGCAATCAACCCCATAACCGCAACCAGAAAAATCACGGAAAATATTCCCGCCCGAGGCCCTCCCATGGCGCCTCCCAAGGTCATGATCAACGTGATCCCCGTCAGTAAAACCTCCATAAAACCGGTGAATAATAGTACCCGGTTGTTGAATAATGTCGTAAAACTATCCCCTATGTACTGAAATAATCCTTTTTGCATTCCATACCGCCTCCTGTAGTTTTGTTTTTCTACTGTGTTTGCGTCTTTTACTGTGTTTGCATGATCGCTTTTTTATCTTCGACGTAACCATACTGCAGTACAATTATCACCCATATATTGTATCATAATCTTCCCGCTATTGCTAAATTTACTTAGAAAACCGTCCCTCTCCTAATTTTTTGCAACTTTCAGCCTTATCGATGCATATTTTTTCAATTTATGCCGATATATCTAATAAGTGATTACCCAAAACAGAAAGGAGGTCTACCCTATGAAAATTAACCCCGGAAATTCCCCGGAAAATCTTTACCCCGTTAACAAAAATGCGAAAGCAAAGCTTTCGCCTAAGAATCAGAATGCCGTTGCAAAGAATCAGAATGCCGATGCATCCGAAAAAACGGGAAGGGTTGGCAAAGGCGGAAAAAAGGATTCCCCCAGGGGCTACGAAGTGGACGGCAAACGCTTAGACGCTCTTTTAAAAGAATCGGCCGTCATGGAAAATCAATTTCGAAAAATGATTTTGGATCTTTTAGAGCGCCAGGGATACTCCCTGAAAAACCTGGAAGGTATGAGTTCCGAGGAAATCCAAAACCTTGAGATTTCCGTAGACGATGAGGCCCGCCAGGAGGCCCTGGATTTAATCGGTCCCGACGGCCCTTACGGCGTAGAGGCCACCAGCGACCGGATCGTCGCGTTCGCCAAAGTCTTAGCGAACAAGGATCCCTCCAGGCTCCCCATGCTTCGCAATGCCATCGAAAAAGGTTTCGATGCGGCGAAGAGCATGCTGGGAGGTGCCCTCCCGGAGATCTCCATGGAAACCCATACCAGGACCATGGAGAAATTCGACGCCCTGGAAGCCCAGCTGAAAGGGGACAGCTAGACGGAGGACAGCGGGACGGAGTTATTGTCCCCTTTGCAAGGCGGAGGACAGCGGGGCGGAGTTATTTTCCCCTTTGCAAAGGAAAAAGGAATGCAGTGCCTATGCACTACATTCCTTTTTCGCTGTTTTCTACTAAAAATTTATAGACCGTATCTGCGATAGTTTCCGCCCGTTCTTGCTGTATTACC
>PWEO01000146.1 GCA_003553525.1 Clostridiaceae bacterium | reverse complement strand
TTGCCCATTTCACTGGTGGTTTTCTTGATGATTTTATTGATGGAATGTATATCTAAATTAGCTGAGTTCATAGTTTTTCTCCTAACATACATATTCGACAAGTAGTATCCCTAAGCTTTCCCTATAGAGTATATTATACCCATAGAGTAATCTTATTACCATGGGAAATAAGACATGGTATTAAGAATTAATAAAAATTATTAAAAGGGATCAGCCCTTTGAGCTGATCCGTCTTCTCCTATTTTACTGCTGTATTTCTACTCTTTTCTGCTTTATTCCTCCCGATTATCCCTTCTGGGAGGCCTCGGTCCGAAATACTGGTAAAGATCGGTTTTGATTCGACCGTTATAAAGCTTTCGCTTTTTGTCCGCTCTTTTCCCATAATGCTTTTCGAAGTCTTCCTTCGAGGTAATAATGTATTTTGACCAGGAGGAAAAGTCCTCAAATGTTCTTCCCATTTTTCTATAGAGTCTTTCCACTTCATCTTTGTCGGACAGGCGCTCTCCATAGGGAGGGTTGGTGATAATGCAGCCGTATTCAAATCGGGAGCTGATCTGGCCTACATCTCTTTTTTGCACATGAATATCTTCATCTAAAAAGGCTTCGCTAATATGATATCTTGCCAAACTTAAGGCTTCTTCGTCCACATCAGAGCCCTGGATCCGAAGCTTTCGGTGTTTTTTCTCCAAATCGTGGGCTTCCATGCGTCCTTCATTCCAGAGGGCTTTTTTAAGGGTGGTCCATTCCTCTGCAGCGAAGTTTCGGTAAATTCCAGGGGCAATGTTTTTTCCGATCAGTCCCGCTTCAATAAGAATCGTTCCGGAACCGCACATGGGATCAATTAAGGCCCGGTCATAATCCCAAAAGCTTAACTGGATAATTGCCGCCGCCAAGGTCTCCTTAATCGGGGCCTGACTGGTAAGGCTTCGGTAACCCCGCTTATGAAGTCCAGGACCGCTGGTATCAATCGTTAAGGTAGCCTCATCTTTTAACAGGGCCACCTCAATTTTATACATTCCCCGATTTTCATCAAACCAACTGACCTTATAGTCTTTTTTCATGCTTTCCACCACGGCTTTTTTCACAATCGCCTGGCAGTCGGGCACACTAAAAAGCTTGGAGTTGATCGACTTTCCGTTTACGGGAAATTCTCCGTCCTCAGGGATCCACTGACTCCAATTCAGGGCCTTGGTTTTTTCAAATAATTCGTCAAAGGTGGTGGCTTTAAAGGATCCAATTTTGAGCAGCACCCGATCCGCACTTCGAAGCCATAAATTTGCCCGTACTATCCCTAAAGGATCCGCTTCAAATATCACTCTTCCGTTTTCCACGATAACGTTTTCATAGCCCAGGGCCTTTACTTCTCTTGCTACAACAGCTTCCAGGCCAAAGGCTGCGGTCGCGATTAATTGTATATTTTCCACAAATATTCCTACTTTCCTGTATCCTGTCGTTTATTGTTTTCAGGACATGTTTACATATAATTTTACCTTGCTTTATCTTCGATCCCTTTAGCGGTAACACTTGATCAATTTGTTGATGCAATTATACTTCAATGCTCTAAGTTCATCTGCTTGATCTTTTAGTATATCCTTCAGAGGTCATTTACTTAAAAATATCGTCAATTTCGCTGAATAAATGCTTGTTGTCCTTTAATTTATGCTCATTTCCTACAACACACAGATAATTCGCCGCCATCACATCCCGAAGCAGATCCCCTTGGGCTTTGATGTCTTTAACGGTGGTGCTCACAATTTCATCCCGTTCCTTTTCCAAATCCTCATGGGTAATATTGCAAAAGTGATAGGTTGCCGCCTTTTCGCCCTTCGCAGAGGGAGTCATCGGAGCGTCGACCTTGCTGATGGTTCCGAGAATATATTTGGTCATCTCCCGTTCATCGGCATCAAAGTTTCGAACATAGTCTTCGGCTTTATTATAAGTATCAATGGTTTTATTCAAATGAGGGTCCCGGTAGGAGGTGAAAAACATGTTCCCGTTTCGGCTGAAGTTGGTCATAGCCCCATAGGCCCCACCTTCAATTCGGATTTTATTCCACAGATAGTTTAGGCTGATGATGGTTTTTAACACCTGTAAATGTCCCGTATACTCGTAGCCTAAGTCCTTAAAATTAAAGCCCTTTGCCACATACTGCACTTTCGAAGAGTTGGCAATCCCCACATTATGGCGCTTCAACTCAAAGTGATAGTCCTCAAGCCTCGGCTCCCGGTCCTTTAAATGAACATCCAGGACCTTGGAATTTTCTTCATATGCCTTGTAATCTTCGGAATCTCCCGTTACCACAAATACCCCGTTTTGTTTATTGAAGATCAGTTCCCGTACTTTTTCAAGATTTTGTTGCAGCTCTTCAAATTTCTCTTCAAAATGCTTATCCAGGTCCGCAATAAACTTATAAAAAGTAATTCCTGAGCACTGCTCCATAAACATTTCCGCCTCGGAATAGTGGGAGCCTAAATGTCTTACGGCAACCATGTGTCCTTCCGATTGAATGGCCATTTCCAGTCGGGATTTCATCTCTTTGATGATTTCTCGAATTCGTTTTTTATTTTCGAACTTGGTGTTTTCGATAATCTCTCCCATAAGCTCGAAGAGCCGTTTACTCTTATCCCGAAGGGCAGAGCCTTGTACTATCATTTTAGGGTAATATTTCCCCTGCTTTTTCAGGTCGACAAAGTTCTCGATTCTAAATCCGATTCCTCCGGTGTAGATTTCCATTTCGTTGGATAAATCTTCGTAACTGTAATTCTTTGTGGCCACCCTCCCAAGAAACTTTCCAAGAAGGGAAGCATAGGGAATGAGTTCTTGGGGTACTACCCGGATATCAAAGGCGATATCGGTGTACAGTATTTTATTCGTATAATGATCGGAATAAAGCACCTTCATTCCCAGATTCTTTCGGATTTCCTGAGGCAACTTTTCCGTCCGCTTGCGGATATCCTCTCGGGATAACTGCGGAATGGTTTTCAAGTCCTCCTTCGAGTCCGGGGTCCCTTGCTTTTTCTTTAGGGTTTTCGTCTGTTTCACCAAACGGTCCAGTTCCTCTTTTGACAGCTTCTCTTTATACTTTTGAAGCTCTTTTTCAATCTCTGCATCCCGCTCTTTAATCATGCCTTTTTCGGGCACGAGGGTAAGAATCGCCTGATGATTGTTATTTAGCAAATACTTTTCGATCATTTTTTCAAAATAATCGGAAGTTAAGGCCTGTCTTATTTTCTTAAACACCTCTTCATATTGAAGATGGACCGAGGGATGGGCGTCATAGAGCCAGGTGTCCATGGTTTTGATCCCATAGATCAGCCCTTTCGGGTACCTTCCATAGTCGGCTTCCCGCAGTTCAAACTCTCCGGCATTTATAGCTCCTTCGATCAGCTTTTTATCGATACCTTCTGATACAATTTTATCCAGTGTATTATAGATCACTTCCAAAAACTTCTCTTCATCCTCGGGGTTTGCGCCCTTTACAATGATGGAAAAATTATGTTGCAGCAAACTGTCATCATAGGAACTTAAGACGTCTTCTCCAATCTCCGCATCCAGCAACGCTTTTTTCAGCGGAGCCGCCGGGGATTCCAGCAAAATATGATTTAGGATATCAAAGGCCAGGTAAAACTCCGGATCCCTTGAATCTCCTACGGCATAATTAAGACTTAAGTAGGTTTTGTTTTTTTCGCTTTCCTCATCGGAAATGGGATACTTTTCTACGGCCCGATGGGGTTTCTCAAAGGGAGGATGCACCGGTATGGAGGAGTCGATCTCCTTAGCCTTAAAATCCTTTAAATATTCTTCATTGATGAACCTTAAATGTTCCTCCAGATTGCCGTTTCCATAAATATAAATATAGGCGTTGGATGGATGGTAAAACTTACGATGGAAACCCAGGAAATCCTCATAGGTAAGTTCCGGTATTACATCGGGGTCTCCTCCCGATTCGTTACCGTAAATATTGTCGGGAAATAAATGTTCCTGAATTTTACGAAATAAAATCTGATCCGGGGAAGAGAAAGCCCCTTTCATTTCATTATATACTACGCCGTTGTATTTAATATCATCCGCCGGATCCTCCAGCTCATGATACCACCCTTCCTGACGAAGGATATCCCGATCCTGATAGATGTTCGGATAAAATACCGCATCCAAATATACATCCATCAAATTCTTAAAATCCTGCGGATTTTGGCTGGCAATTGGGTACATGGTTTTGTCGGAAAAGGTCATGGCATTTAAAAATGTGTTTAACGAACCCTTGGCGAGCTCGATAAAAGGATCCTTTGCTTTGAATTTTCTTGATCCGCACAGTACAGCGTGCTCTAGAATATGAGGCAGTCCCGTGCTGTCTGTAGGCGGCGTTCGAAAACTTATGGAAAACACCTTGTTATCGTCGTCGTTGGCTAAATAATAGAGTTTGGCTCCACTTTGTTTGTGCACAAATAAATAACCGTCAGAGTTGATCTCCTCTACGGTTCCTTTTTCTTGCAATTCAAATCCATGAAGTATCTGACCTTCTTCTAAACTCATTCTTTCATCCGCTCCCTTCATTTGATCTTTCTTTGTTGCTGCTCATTGATTTTCTGTCTTTATTATACCATTCTTTCATCATCTTATCCAGAGGAGGACAGCGGGACGGAGAGGACAGCGGGACGGAGTAATTGTCCCCTCTAGTTTTTAATTAAGGGCTCAATAGCAGTAGAGGACAGCACCTCTGCCCCGCTGTTATTCGGCGAGAGCACTTTAACCGATGAAGTAACTTTATGTTGTAAAAACATCTCTTGAATCCTTTTTCCCAGACCCTCTCCCTCTTCTTCACTTTCAACAATGGCCATAACCGTAGGCCCTGCCCCGCTTAGGGCTGCCGGATAACGCTCTCTTCGAAGGGTCTCAAGAATGTCCTTCAGCCCCGGTACCAAATCCCTCCGATAGGGCTCATGGATGCGGTCATCCATAACCTTGCCCAGCAGACTAATATCCTCCTTTAAAAACCCTTCCATAACCAGGCTTATCCTTCCAAGGTTAAAGGCAGCGTCGGAAAAGGGAACATTTTCAGGCAGTACGGACCTTGATTTTTCAGTGGTTAACTGAAAATCCGGGATCACCACAACGCAGCGCCACTGAGGATTCACTTTTGTTTTGCTCCAAAGAATTTCTCCGTCATCCAGTTGGGTACTGACCAGCAGTCCTCCAAAAAATGCAGGAAGAATATTGTCGGAATGCCCTTCAATCTTCGTCATAATTCTTATAAGTTCTCGATTGGAAAGAGGACTGCCCAGTAAGTAATTGGCCCCGAGAGCACCCCCGACCAACGCCGAAGAGGAACTTCCAAGGCCCCTTGCCGGCGGTATGTTATTGGTTAAGGTGATTTGAAGGTTTTCAAAATCTTCTTTCTTAAATGAATCATTTTCTTTTTCATTTCTTTCTCGAAAACCTTTTTTTCCGAAAGCCTTTTCTACAACCGCTTGAATGCATTGATAGACTATATTACTCTTTTCCGGGGAAATATCCTCTTTCCCCTCACCCATAATAACGACCTTAAAAACATTACTCTTTTCAATAGATACATAGTTGTATAAATTCAGTGCCAACCCTAAACAATCAAAACCGGGACCCAGGTTGGCTGTAGTAGCAGGAATCTTGACAATAACCATAAACTTCACTCCTTTATGCCGGGCAAATTGATTCGCATTCAAAATCTTTTTTTAGCAAGGAAAAAATAAATACGTTTCTAAAATCTTTTTCATCGTAGTGATACTGATACTGCCTTAGATAACCTTCGTTCTTAAAATCCAATTTTTCCAAGAGCTCAATGGAGGCAATATTCTCCGGATGAATAAAGGATTGAATACGATGAAGGCCCAGTTGATAAAATCCGAAGGCAATTACCGCTTTTAGACTTTCTGTCATAATCCCTACATTCCAATGTTTTCTTGATAAATCGTATCCCAGGGTTGCTATAGTACCCATGGAAAAGTCCGATAATGAGCAGGTTCCGATAAGCCGTTCCTCTCCTTTAAAAGTAATGGCCCAGGGTATCATCTCTTTTTTTTCATATCTTTCCAGAAAATCATCTATGAATACCTTGGCCTGCTCTTCTTTTTCAATGCTGTTGATATTCATATACTGGGTTACCTCGTCATCAGAATAGTACTTTAACAGATCTTTTCCGTCATTGGTGTTGACCGGTCGTAGAATCAGTCTCTTTGTCTCCAATACGGGAAACTCCTCGAAATATTTCTCTCCATCCATTTTCACGCCTCCTGTTCATATCTCACTACCAACTGTCCATTTCTCATTACTTATTTATACTATTGCTTCAAATAAAACCACCCTACCTTTGCTTCTCAACATCTGATCTCCGAGAGGTGTTTTATAAAATTCGTTTTAGAATCTCTTCTTCCGTTGCCGCTAGTACTTCCGGCTTTTCCTTTATCGTAGAAATCGCGTAGTCCGTATCTTTTAAGCCATTCCCCGTATTCACGCATACGATGGTATCTTCTTCCCTTAGACCAAGTTTTTTATGATTTTTTAGCAGTCCTGCCACGGAAGCAGCGGATGCCGG
Organism: Clostridiaceae bacterium; assembly: GCA_003553525.1. Classification (GTDB taxonomy): domain Bacteria; phylum Bacillota; class Clostridia; order Peptostreptococcales; family T1SED10-28; genus Isachenkonia. Next base: position 29,376 of record PWEO01000146.1, on the reverse strand, counting down.
TTCCACAAAGACCCCTTCATACTTTGCCAAGAGATGATAGGCCTCGGTGATCTCTTCATCGGTTACACAGTCAATCATGCCTTGGGATTCCTTCAGGGCTTCTTTCGCCTTCTCCCAACTGGCGGGATTTCCGATCCGTATGGCCGTTGCAATGGTCTCAGGGTACTCGACAATTTTATCCTGTACCATAGGACTGGCCCCTTCTGCTTGAAAACCCAGCATCTTTGGTTTTTTATCTACCCGGCCTTGCCGGTAGTATTCGTTAAAGCCCTTCCAATAAGCGGTAATATTCCCTGCATTCCCCACGGGAATCGCTAAATAATCAGGTGCTTTTCCCAGTTGCTCACACACCTCAAAGGCCGCGGTTTTCTGTCCTTCTATTCTGTAAGGATTGATACTGTTTACCAAAGTAATCGGGTGTTTCTCCGAAATGCTTTTGACAATTTCCAAGGCTTTATCAAAGTTTCCTTCAATACTGATAACCCTTGCCCCATACATATAGGCCTGTGCCAGTTTTCCTTGGGCTATTTTCCCTTCGGGAATCAGTACAATGCATTTTAGTCCGCTTCTTGCTGCGTAGGCCGCAGCGGAAGCGGATGTGTTTCCTGTGGAGGCGCAAATAATCGCCTTCGCCCCCTCTTCCATTGCCTTAGCTACCGCCATGACCATGCCCCGGTCCTTAAAAGATCCCGTGGGATTCATCCCTTCATATTTCAAGTAAACCTTGGCCCCTACTCGCTTGGAGACTTCCTTGGCATAGATTAACGGTGTATTCCCTTCCTGTAAAGATAAGTTCGGTGTGTTATCCGTCAACGGTAAATCATTTTTATATTGATCCAGCAGTCCCAGATACATTTTAATCTGCTCCTTTCCGATTATATTTCTTCTTTAATTGTGTGGCAATTGGAAATATTGCTACTTCTCATGAAGTTTTTTCATTATTTTCTTTAACATCCTCCCACTTACAGCACCTATATAACTAATGGCCTCGTAGGGAGCTTCGATTTCATAGCCTTTCGGATGTTCTTCTTCAGGATATGCCAAAAAATCCCCCCCCAATTCTCTTAAAATCACTCCTGCAGCGGCATAATCCCATAAAAATAAACGTCCGGAAACATAGCCTTCCAATTCCCCTTTAGCAAGCTTTGCAATAGTCAGGGCTGCCACGCCATAGTTCCTGTGACCTCTCAGGGAAAACCCCAACGGTTTTACTTCCACACCATGGTCTTCCCGGAAACCTTTTTCCGCCATAAAACTGATTTCCATAATAGAGTTACTTAGCTCTTCACATATTTTTTTTCGTCTGTAGGGCATGTCATTAATCCATACCCCCTGATTTTTTAACCCTACCATCATTTCATCGTTCATCACGTCGTATACAATGCCTGCATAGGCTTCTTTATCCACATACAAAGCTATGGAAATAGCAAAATCCTTTCCCAGGTTAACAAAGTTTGTGGTCCCGTCAATGGGGTCAATCACCCAGGTGTATTTTTCAAAACCCTGCTCATTGGGATCGCCTTCCTCGGCAATGAATCCATGATCCGGATAGCGCCTTTGAATTTCTTCAATGATGAATCTTTCCGTTCTCTGGTCATGTTCCGTAACAATATCTGAAATGTTTTCATTTTTCCGTTCAAAGCTCAAGTTTTCTTCCACAGCTATTTTAAGAGGTTCCCCGGCTTTTCGGGTAATATCCACTACATATCTCAGCATTTTATCAATATTTTCCATAGTCTGTTCCTCCTCGAAGTCTTTCTTCCGATGCATATGATAAGTTTATACTAATTATTGAATATGCCTTTGCATTTCTTTTCATATCCCAGACATCAATATACATCACTTTATATTTTAAACTCATTACACAATGCCTTTTTAATAAGTTGCTTTATCAACTAATGATACCCGACTATTGGAATATTATATCATCATCTTCGACGATTTTCTCAAGGATTTAAAGGATTTTATGTCACGGGAGTTCTATGAATGAACTAACAAAAAAAATCGCAAAACTTCGAGCCCTCGGGCTTTTCTTTCTCACTCTAAAGAGCCCATATCCTTGCGGTTATCCTAGGTGCATTCATAATTATCTTTTGTACTCTTTGATCGCTTTTGCTTTTTCCAATAACTTGTTTTCTCGATTCCTCTATAGTTTCACCTTAATTCTCCTATAGTTCCACCTTTTTTTCATATAGGTAGGTGGTTGTAAAAAAGAACATAAGGGATGTCAACACGGTAAAAACAATGCCGAAAAGAAGCTCCGGTGTACTCATAAAAGCCATACTCCCTGACATGCCACCTCCGGGTTCTCCTAAAAACATTACCCGGGAGCCTTGATCAAAGTTCACCGCCCCATCGATCAGTCTTGTTATTTGACTCAGTAGTACATTGCTTAAAATAAATACCACGAACGTGATAAGACCCGACAGTTTCGTAAACATTCTTCCAACCACGGAACTGAAAAACACAATGATAATTAAGCTTGCAAAACTGACAAAACCGTAACCCGCCATTTTGACAATTTCCATTAAATTCGAAGATAGGACACTTCCGCTGTCCATGGCCAGAAAATTAAATATTTGTTGAATATCCTCCAACTCCAAGATCATATAAACGGCCCCTAAGGTAAGGCCGAAACTGATGCCTCCCACAATAAAGGTTTGTGTCAATATGGCTAAGAGTTTAGAGAAAAAAATGGTATTTCCTCCGATAGGCAAGGGCATAATCATATGAAGGGTGTTGTCTTTCCACTCTGAAGATACCAGGCTGAAGGATCGGATAAATACCAAAAATAAGGCGCCGAATACCACCATGGAACTGAGAATCCCATATCCCCCGGCTCCAAAGGTGCTCTCGGAAGTCATCACTTGATAATAAACAAAAGCATTGATTCCCAGTACGAAAGCCAGCATAAATATGCTTTCCGTCTTTAAGTTCATCACGTCTTTTTTATACATCACCCATAATTTCCTGCTAAAGCTCTTTTCCATTACCGTATACCTCCTTCATCAGATCCACAAGGGAGAGGTTTTTTTCTTCCCGAAGCCTTTCCACTTGTCCCTGCAATACGATTTTTCCCTGCTTCAAAAAGACTGCATCATCGATAACGTGTTCAATTTCTTTGATTTCATGGGTAGTGATCACGATGGACTGCTGCCCCTTCCGGTAATCCTTGATCATGGTCTCAATGATTTTTTCCCGGGTAAAGATATCAATCCCCGATAAGGGTTCATCCAGCAGAATAATATCCGCTTTTCTTGAAAAAGCCAGCAGAAGTTTGGATTTTGCCCGTTGTCCTTTGGAAATCTTTTTAATGGCCATATTCTCATCCAATTCCAAAAATCCCAACAGTTCCTCGTACATATTGTCATCCCAATCCTCATAAAAGGTTTTGACAAAGTTTTTCGCATCTTTTATTTTCATCCAAGAATAGAAATGATCGATTTCCGGCAAATAGGCAATGCGTTTTTTCACCTCTTGGGAAATCGGCCCCCGGTCAATTAAAACTTCCCCGGAGCTTGGCTTATTCAAATTTGCAACTAATTTAATCATTGTGGTCTTTCCCGAGCCGTTGGGTCCTAGAAGTCCTGTGATTTTTCCTTTTCCGATATCCACGGTGATATCATCCAGGGCCCGGGTTTTTCCGTATTTTTTCGTTACATTTTTAAACTGAATCATATAAAACGCTCCCTTCATTCTTCAATTTGTTTTATCCGCATCGTAAAGCGATTGTTTCCAAGATTTCGGCGGTTTTCATCTATTTCAAGATGACCGGTGATAACATGTCTTTTTACCAAGAGGACAATTACTCCGTCCCCCTGTCCTCCTCCCTGTTCTCTTGCGCCCGGATGTACGCTTGGATCAAGGACGGGATTTCTTCTTTGTCATAGCCCAGAGCTTCAATTTCTTGAAGAAAACCACTTAACGCTTTTTCAGCCATTTCTTTTTTGAAACAACGGATCATACTACCGTCTTCAATAATAAAAGTACCTTTCCCCCGAAGGGTTTGGGTCATGCCTTCATTTTCCATTTCTCGATAGGCCCGCTGAACCGTATTGGGGTTTACTTTTATTTCTTGGGCCAACTCTCTTTGGGAAGGAATTTTCCCTCCCGGCTCTAAATCTTTTCGAATCAATTTTTTCTTAAACTCCTCAACGATTTGTTCATAAATCGGTCTAGAGTGATCAAATTCCATGGTTTCACCTCCGCGAGGATTAGTGCACTATTTTAATAGTACACCAGTATCATAAAACGATTTTTCTTTGCTGTCAATAACTTTTCAATTTATTTAAAACCGAAACCTGTTCCATCAGTGCCTCGGGATTCCAGTGAATTATATTTTCCAATATAAAACCCCGGAGAACCTTACTTCCGGGGTTTATCACTTACCTGTTATTTCTTCGGCGCTCTCTTGATAATCCTTATTCCAGCCAAACCTTCTCAATTTCCTGTTCATCGTCTCCCGGGCGGTTTTCCAAGTAGTTTCCTTCCTGAAATTCAAAATGTCCCGATTCGTAAGGTTCTCCCTCAATGGTGAGTTTCACTTCCTCGACCATAAAGTAATCTCCCATGGTTCTTACCACACTGGATAAAATCATATTTTCAAGAGTCGTCCCGGCATTCATTTCCGTTACAAATTCCGCAGAGAAATCTATATGACCTGCAAAATCCTCTCGATTTAGACGAATAAAGTTGATACTTGTATTTCCGCTCATTAAGGGCACATACTCATCGGAATCTTCCCTTGGGGAACGACGGAAATACTCTTCAAAAATGTCTTCCACCTCCACATTGGTGTCAAAGGGGATCGCTTCTTCAAAGTATACTAAGCGGTCTTCATTAAAATCCGGATAGAAAAACCTTACCTCTTCCACTACCTGGTAATCCTTATCAATTTCCACCAACTCTGCATAAATTTCCGTTTCGTCGGCTTCAAACAGGGTTTTCACTTTCCCGTAGTCTTTTCCATAGTAAACGGTAAAGGTGCTGTCTTCTTCATAGGTGGTTACTTCAATCACTTCAAATTCTCCCGCAGGAGTTTCCATTACCATCCCCACATTTGTGATCTCTCTAAGGACACCTTCCCGAACCTCCCACTGGGTTCCGATTGCAATCGGGTCCATAATGAGAACCTCCGCATCCTCCACATCCATTAAGTCTAGATTATAAAAACTCTCTCTTTGATAGGCTTCTGCTTCCCGAAGAACCGAATACACCTTTCCAGCATCATAATGAATAACTTCCAGCACAGTGGTCCCTGCCGTTTCCCGTCGGATTTGTGCCCGATTATCATAAACATAATCAAAATGTATTCTCTCCGCCACAAATTCACCGCCTTCTCCATCATACTGAAGTCGTACATTCTCTAAAAACGGATAGAAATCATAACTGCTTAAGGCTTCTTCATCATTTTCTCCTGTGTTTTCATTGTTCTCATCTTCATCATCACCTTCATCACCGTTTTCTCCCTCTTCACCATTGGGGAGAGTGGCTTCTCCGTTATCATCCCCGTTGTATCTGCCGCAACCTACCAAAATCAAAGCAACAATAAGAAAAATGATCAACCCTGATAATGCTAACTTTTTCATATTCCCACTCCTTCGTTGTTTTCCCTGAAGTCTTCTATTCCATTAACCTTTCTGTTGCTGTTGTGCTTTTTCTAAAATTGCGCTGTAACCGCTAATGCAGCCATTCCATCTATTTATATTTATACCCGTTTTCTATTTTTTCTACCCGATCCCCCTCCTTCCCAGAAAATTTATTTGTTAGATGCTTACACTTTGGGTATTAAATGAATGATGCGATGTCATAGTAAGGATTAAAATTAAAGAAGGAGTGTGAAAGAATGAGTAACCAGGAAAAGATGGTATTAACAGGGAATCAGGGGATTGCTCGAGGATTTTATGAAGCCGGAGGACTTTTAGCCGCCAGCTACCCGGGATCCCCCACGGTAGAAATTTTAGATAGCATTAAGGAGTACGAGGAAGTTTACTCCGAGTTTTCCACCAGCGAAAAAGTAGCTCTCGAAGTGGCTATCGGTGGATCTTTTGCAGGAGTACGCTCCATGGCTTCCATGAAGCATGTGGGGGTGAATATTGCTGCCGATCCCTTAATGACCTTTACCCAAACCAAAACCAACGGCGGATTCGTTCTCCTTTCAGGGGATGATCCGGGAATGGCCAGCTCTCAAAATGAACAGGACAACCGGATTTTCGGGAAATTTGCCAATATGGGTATTTTGGCTCCGGGGGATTCCCAGGATGCTATCGATTACACCAAAGCCGCCTTTGATATCAGCGAAAAGTATCATTTGCCCATGATGGTAAACATCACTTCCCGGGTATGTCACAGCCGAACCCCGGTGGTGCTGGGAGAACGAAAAGAAGTAGAGCCGAGAGTATTTGAAAAAGACGTACAACGATACTGTATGATCCCTCCTCATACTAACCCTCTCCAGCATTCGATGAAAGATCGGATTGATAAGCTTAAAGAATTTGCTTATGACAGTGAGTTAAATACACTAGAGGAACGGGAGGGAGCCGACACATTAGTGGTTACTTCCGCCCTGGTTTATCATAATCTAAAAGAGTTGGAACTCGATGTCAGTATTTATAAACTGGGGATGATCTATCCCATCTCTCCAAAGAAGCTTCAGGAGTTATCGGAAAAATATCAACGAATCATTGTCATTGAAGAATTAATGCCGATGATCGAAACCGAAATTAAAATGATGGGTATTGAATGTGAAGGGAAGAAGTATTTTTCCTTTACCGGGGAACTGCATACGGAAGATATTGAAAGAGGGCTGAAAAAAGCGGGCGTCATCACGGATCGTAATACCACAGATGCCGAACCGGTGGAATCAGTAAAAAGAACTCCCTTATTCTGTGCCGGATGTCCCCACCGACCGATTTTTGATATCCTTAAAAAAATTCGCAAGCGAGTTATCGGAGATATCGGCTGTTACTCCATGGCTATGTTTGAGCCCTTCCAAGCCTCGGACTCCATCATCAGTATGGGAGCTACCGTAGGGATTACCAAAGGGATGACCAAGGCCAATGCTTTGGTTGGGAAATCCGAACCTCTGGTTTCTGTAATTGGAGACGGTACCATGTTCCATTCAGGTCTTCCGGGCTTTGTAAATCTCCTTCACCAACGAAATGAAAACGATAATATGACCTTTATTATCTTAGACAACCGTACCACTGCCATGACCGGCGGACAGGCAACTGCCGCTTCGGGGAACTACACCTCCGCCGATGATATGAAAGTGGATATTAAAACCATTATTCAGGCTATGGGTCATGAAAACGTTCAGGAAGTGGATCAGTTTGATTATGAGGCCACGAAAAAAGTCTTAACGGAAGAAACCAATAAACCGGGAATATCCTTTGTAATCGCAAAGCGTCCCTGTGCCTTGAAATTTAAAATTCAGGAAAACACCTTCTATGTGAACCCGAATGTATGTATTGGCTGTCGTAATTGTATAAAAACCAACTGTCCGCCAATCCGGATGAAAAAATATCATAATATCGACAAACTGAAGTCTTCCATCGATCCGGATATGTGTGCCGGTTGCAGTGTTTGCGCTCAGGTTTGCCCGGTGGATGCCATTCAGCCTAAGGGACAACATCCGGACCACAGCAAAAAAGGCAGTGCCAAGTATAAACGACAGGAATACCAAAAGATGAACCTGAATAACGATGACAAGGAATAGGCGATATAACCATTAGTGCAAATTCAAAGGAGGATAACTATGGAAACGATTAATATAATGTTAGGCGGAGTCGGCGGTCAAGGACTGGTACTGACCACCGATGTGATCTGTAAAGCTGCACTGAAAGCCGGCTATGATGTGAAAAGCAACGATGTTATCGGTCTTGCTCAGCGGGGCGGAATGGTTTGGGGCTCCGTGCGCATAGGGGAAAAAGTTCACTCCCCCAATATTCCCGTGGGGAAAGCCGACATCATCTTAGGATTAGAGCCCTTAGAGGCCCAACGGTGGGAACACCTGTTAAATGAAAACTCCAAGATAATTGCCAATACCAAAGAAATTTATCCAACCCAAAGCTTATTGGAAAAACAGGATTACCCCAGCGAAGAAATTGCAAAATTCTATGAGCGCTATGATCATTATCTGTCCGATTTCAGTGCCGACGCAAAAAAACTTGGAAACCGTAAAGCCGCAAATACGGTTTTACTCGGAGTAATGGCACAGTTCTTGCCAATTTCCACGGAAATTTGGAAAGAAACCCTTCGGGAGAATGTCCCGGAAAAAGCCATCGATGTGAATATGAAAGCCTTTGATTACGGTTACGAGAGCTTTAAAGATAAATCCTAAATACCTGAACTATCCGGGATTCTAAACTTCATAAGCCAACCTCCTATGATTGACATTTCAGAAATTTTCTATTACACTGTAAAATAATATATCTTAGGAGGTTGTTTTATTTTGAAAAGAAAGATTTTATGGCTTTTACCTATATTATTGATGTCTTTGTTTGTTTTTGCCGCCTGTGATGAAAATGGTGATACGGGAAGCAATGAAAATCCTCTTGAGGAACAAACCGACCCTCATGATTTGGATTACGATGAGGAAGCCGTGCTGGTTACGGTTAATGGAGACGAAATAACCCAAGGACATTATGATACGTACATTCTTCAACTGAAAAATCGATACGAGGCCGAGCATGGACTGGATCTTGATGATCCGCAACATGGAGATATCGCCAGTGAATTACAGATTCGCGCTATGAATGATCTGGTTGAACAGCGGGCCCTGGTACAGCGTTCTAAAGAGCTTAATCTTTCCGTTTCTTCTTCTTTTGTAGATCAACAGATTCAAGGAATCATTCAGCAACAGGGCGGCCAATCGGCTTTCGAAACCTTTTTGGAAGACCGGGAGCTTACCCAGGAAGATTTGGAAATTCTTATTGAAGAGGATTCCTTAATCTCCAAGCTTTATGATAAAGAGTTGAAGTTAGATGAAATTACCTATGAAGAAGAAGATCTAACGGCACTGTATGATCGTTTCGTAAAACAGCGTGAAGATATGGGACGAGAACCTGAGCCTTTTGAAGAAGTAGAGGAAGATCTTATCCAATCCCTTCTTCAACGAATGCGCCACGAAAAGCAACAGAACTACATCGAAAACTTAATCGACAATAGTGACATCGAATATTTTTTCAATTAAGTAAAAATGCCTCTGAAAAGACTCGCAACTTGTCTTTTCAGAGGCATTTTAGTTTGCACTGATTTTCCCAAATTTTAATTCACCTCTTCATTTTCCAGTCATTACCCCATATCCGTTCTAGGCCAGCATCTTAGGTGAATTGACATTTGTAACATTCTGTACTAGACTATAAGTGTCTGAAATAACGTTTAATGATAAAATTTAGGAGGTTTTATTTTGACAAAAAAGAAAATGTTGCTTATAGGAATCGTATTCTTGAGTATATTTATCCTCGCCGCCTGTGGTAGTAACGGCGAAGATGAAACTACAGAAGAAAATGGATCTGAAGAACTGGAACAAGGCGAATTTGAAGGACCGGAAGCTCTGGATATAGAAGATTTCGATGCGGATGACACCCTGTTGATCATCAACGGCGAAGAAATTACCCGCGGTGAATTTGATGCCCAGTTTGAGCGAACGAAGCAAATGGTTTCCCAACAATATGGTATTGACCTGGATGCTGATGAAAATGCCATGCTTATTCCGGAACTGCAGCACCAAACTATCGAAAATCTAATTGGACAACGGGTGCTTACCCAAGAGGCGAAAAACAAAGGTATGGAAGTCAGCGATGAGGAAATAGATGAAAACATCGGCATGCTGGTCCAACAATTCGGTGGTGAAGAAGGTTTTCAAGAAGCCCTGGAAGCCGATAATTTAACGGAAGAAGATTTAGAGCAATTAGTTTATGAAGAACTGTTAATTTCCCAACTATTTGAAGCCGAGCTAAACTTTGACGGCATTGAAGTATCGGAAGAAGAAATCGAGGAATTTTATGCCCAATATGAAATGACCATGGAACAACAGGGAGAAGATGTTCCTCCCCTGGAAGAAATCGAAGAACAGATCATCATGCAGCTGCAGCAACAAAAAGCTCAGGAAGAACAACAATCCTACGTATCTGCATTAATGGATGACAGTGAAATCCAACGACTATACTAAAATGCAAGCAAATTTCATGACCGGTTCATGAGTTCTTTCAAGTTTATTGAACAATAAGAAAGCAGAAAAAAACCGTTGTTAATGCGGTTTTTTTCTGCTTTCTTATTGTTTAACGGTTTCTTTACTCGCTAAAACAATATTTTATTTATTTTTTTACCAGGATTTCTAAAGAATCATCAAAAAAATGCTTGATACCCTTATCGGTAACGTAAAAGGAAGCATCCACTTCAAAGCCCACATCATCCAACCAGATTCCGGGAATCAAGTGCAGGGTCATATTCTTTTGCACTACGGTCTTATCCCCCGGTCTAACGCTAATTGTCTGCTCTCCCCAGTCCGGCGGGTAGTTGACTCCAATGGAGTAGCCAATCCTTGATTCCTTGACCAAACCGGTTTTGGCTATGGTTTTTCTCCAGGTGGCTTCAATGTCCTCTATCAGCACTCCGGGTTTGATCATATCTAAGGCGGCGTTAAGTCCTTCCAGAACGGTTTTTCCTGTATCCACCATTAATTTCGGTGGCTGATTTCCCAAATAAAGGGTCCTTGCTATTGGTACGTGATAGTGTTTGTACACCCCGCAAAGTTCCAACAGTACCGCTTCATCATTATTATACTTTTTCTCACTCCAGGTTAAGTGGGGGGTTTTCGTAGCTTCCCCCGCCATCATTAAGGGGACGATGGCCGGATAGTCTCCGCTATGTTCCGGTGTTCCGCTGTACTGGGCTTTTGCAACTTCTGCGGCTACATCACATTCCCGAACGCCGGGAGCAATGGTATTTTGTGCGGTTTTCATAACCTTCGAGGCAATGGTTCCGGCAATTTGCATGAACTCGATTTCTTTTTCAGATTTCACCACTCGAACCCAGTTTACCAAGGTGTTGGCATCGGCAAATTTTGCATTGGGCAGACTTTTATCCAACTCCACATAGGCCCGATGGGTAAAATAAAATTGATCCATTTCCACACCGATCACTTTTTTATCCCAACCATGTTTTTTTATAATATCCGCAACAAAGTGCATTGGGTGTTTTACCAAGGACTGTACGTAATCATCGGCATACTGGTAAATATTTTCTTCGGACAGCATACTGGTGATCCGGGCCCCGTTGGCATCCATGCCCCGGCCGATCCATACGGGTTCTTCCTTTTCCAGGGATACCAGCAGGCATTGATGCACATAAAAACTCCAGCCGTCATATCCCGTAAGATAATTCATATTTGCCGGTTGGGATATTAATAAAAGCTCAATATTCCAATCCTTCATTTTCTCTTTGGTTTTCTCAATCCTTGCCTGATACTCTTCTTTACTAAATACATGCATAGTCCCTTCTCCCTCCTTTTATTCTTTCCTATTACCGTGTATCTTTTATTTTCCACGGAGGCCAATCTTCGACAGTTCTAAAATTTTCCCTCTCCGGCACTCTTACTCTTTACATAAAGCCATTTTTTTGACCTCTAACCACAACAGAATGCATGTACCGAATCATCGTAACAAAGTCAAACACCGGTAGACCGGTAGCCTTTTGTACCGCTGAAGCATAAGGGGGTAACACGCTGCATTCCAATAGAATAGATTTCATATTGGGATAATCGTTCTGTAATTTTTTCGCGGCTTGCACCACTTCTTTTTCCACTTGCACCGTATTCAGAGTCCCCTCTTCCTTCAAGAATGCCGAAGAAAAGCAAGGTGCTTTTTCCAGTCCTTCAATAACAATACGTCCAGGAATGTCTCCTTCGCACAGGGACAGGATCTCTTTCGTTAAAGAATTTTTGTTTGCGGTAATTACCCCGATTTTTGCGTCCTTCGGAATCAGGTTTTTCATAAAGGGAATTTGTAACAGGCTCGAAAGAAAAACCGGTACATCCAGTGTTTCCACCAGCTCCTGTTGATATAAAGCCATAAACCCGCAGTCGCTGGTGATGGCCCGTACGCCCTCGGATTTTAATATTTCTGCTGCATTCCTGACTGCATCCAAAAGAGAAATATCATGGTTCATAATTCTATCTACCGTAAGCCCGGGGACCCGTTGAAAGCGAACAGGAAAATCATAAGTCGTTGCATTCGCCACATCTCCGGGGATGTAAGGCGCCTCACTGTCAATCAGTATAATGCCGATGGATTCTCCATAACTTACCTGTCCCGGTTTCCTTATATATATCAATTCCTCACCCCTATCTTAAATCATCGCTGCATTCGGTAAGAATAAAGCGATTTGCGGGAAAATAACCAACAGTACCGTTACTAACAGCAGAATAAAGATAAAGGGCGGAGTACCTCTTATGATTTCAAAGTAAGGTCGCCTAAAAATCAGCTGAGCTGTAAATATATCACAGCCGAAGGGCGGTGTTGCTGAACCGATGGCTGCCTGCAGTACTACGAGGACTCCGAGTAATATCGGATCTACTCCGGTTTGCAGTACATAGGGTGCAAATATTGGACTCAGTACATATATTGCAACAATCGGATCCACAAACATACAGGCGATGAAGTATGCCACTACTACGATAAATATTACGTAGAGCCTTGAAGGATCCTCTCCAAAGAGAGGCGGTAAGTAAGTTTGCGGGATTCTTAAGAAACTTAGCAACCAGGAAAATGCATTCCCGGCACCAACCAGAATAAATACTACTCCGGTGACAACTCCGGTTTGCAGAAAATGATCAATCATCGACTTTACCTTTAAGGTTCTAAAAATGAAGCCTTCCAATATTAAAGCATAGGCTACAGACATTGCTGCCGCTTCTGTTGGACTGAATAATCCGCCGTAGATACCACCAATGATAATAACCGGAAATCCCATTACGAGAATTCCGCCACGAACCGCTTCTTTTCTTTCTTTCCAATCGGCTTTTTCCGTTCCTGCAATCTTATTTTTCTTTGCGTAGATATAAGAATAAATGGAAAACAGTAAAAATATTAACAGCCCGGGACCTACTCCCGCTAAAAACAACTTCCCGACGGAGGTTCCCGTAACAACGCCGTAAACAATAAACCCAATACTGGGGGGAATTAAAAAGGCAATATCACTGGAGTTAATAATGAGTGCTAAGCTAAAGGGGCTGGAATACCCCGCCTCTAAAAGCATGGGACGCATGGTTCCTCCAATTGCCGCTACCGTTGCCTGGGTGGATCCGGATACGGCTCCAAACAGTGTACAGGCTGCATTAGTGGTAATCGCCAATCCTCCGGGAATATGCCCTAAAAAGGCCTTAACCATACGAATCAGTCTTTTCGCCGCCTGGCCCGAAGTAATAATATTCGCTGCCAAAATAAACATGGGCACCGCCACTAAGGAGGGTGGAATAATTCCCGTTACAACCTGTTGTATTATTACATTGCTAAAATCAAATCCGGGCATTTGAAAAGTTACATATATAATCAGTGATCCCAACAGTACCACCATGAAAGGAAATCCAAACAGTAATTTAAATATCATCGTACCAACTAGTAAGAGCATATGACCACCTCTCTTTTATGGTTTCTTATTTTCATCGGATACATCCTTCTCTGTCTTTTTTTGTTCTTGAAGTTCATCGGATAATTCTTCCGCAACTTCCCCATACTCGTCGGCCATTTGCTGCAATTCTTCTAATTCATAGTCGCCCTGCTGTTCAGGGGATAACCATACTTCCCGCTCCGAAATATTTTTTACAATGGTTCGGATATACTGAATCCCGGCGGAAAAGAACCCGATGGGAACAATGATGAGAAAGATCCAATAGGGCAGTCGAAGGGATGGTGTCACCTGACCGGTCATTCGCGCTTGGCTCATGTAACCATAAGCATAGGTAGCCATTAAAAACATCACGACACCGCTGATTACACAGATAACAAAAATCATAATCTTTTGAATTTTAAAGGGGGCTGCATCAAAAAACGCGCCCATTCGAATATGTCTTGCCTTTCGGACGGCGTAGCTCACCCCGGTAAAAGTAATAAGAATTGTGAACAGTTCCGTCAATTCCTCCACAAAATGAATACTGGAGAAGAAGGTTCGAGCAAACACGTTGGCAATTACAAGACTGGCCATTGCAAGCACAGAAATTGAAAGAATTACAGATTCAAAGAGCTCCACCCCTTGCCCCAGTTTATGAAAAAGAAAGGAGATGCCCCTCTTTTTATTCGTTTCCATATCAACGCTCCTTTCTATGATCTCGGCGACTCAATGAGAGTCGCCGAGAAATTCTTCCCATAGTTTTGCAATTATTCGTTTCTTTAGGAACCTTATAATAATCTGTTTTTCAAGTCTTAATCTTGAATTCCTAAGGCTTCTTTGGCATTTTCAATATCATTTAGCAGGGTTTCCAATATTTCTTCTGCTTGAGGTCCGCCGATTTCTAAGAATTCATCATATACCGGCATTGCCAGCTCTTTAAACTCTTCCAGTTCGTCACCGGTAATTTCATGATAAACAAGTTCCGGTCTTTCATCCAGCATGGCCTCAAGATCCTCTTCATGACGGGCATCAATCCACTCTGCGGATGGAAGAATCGAGTCGATCCAGAAATTTCTCATTTCCTGCTGAATTTCCTCCGGTAAGGCATCAAAGAACTGCATGTTTACCGTTGGAATCCCTGTAAAAGGTTCGGCAAATATATCGGTTAAATAATCCTGTACTTCGTAAAAATTCATACTTCGAATAGCAAAGATCGGGTTTACCTGGCCATCAATTAAGTTTGTTTGAAGGGCTCCGTAAATTTCGCCGTAAGCCATCGGTGTTGGTGCCGCTCCGTAGGCTCTATAGTCTTCGACCAGTAAGGCAGAACCCATAACTCGAACTTTGAACCCATCCATGTCGTCTACGCTTTCAATGGGTCTGTTGGAACTTATGGTTTGCCATCCTTCATAAAGTACACTAAGAGGTACTAATCCGTTTCGTCTGAAAGCTTCTTCCAATACGTCCATAAAGTCTCCGTTTCGTACTACCCAGTCTAAGGTTTCCGGCATGTGATCCGGAGGCCATAGATAATGAAGGGCTAACACCTGTGCTTCCGGAACAAAAGAGCTGATCCAGGCGAAATCGCTGAATACATATTCCACAACACCCAGCTGTGCGAGCTCATTAATATCCCGGGTATCTCCCAAGGTTCCATAAGGATATACGTCTACATCATATTTTCCATCGGTTACTTCTCTCATATGATCGGCGTAATGTTCTCCCCATACCGTCATAAAGTCTCCTTCAATTTCTTCAGAAGCGAATCTCGCTTCAATGGGAGCCGGCAATAAATCCCCTAGGCTGGCTTCGGTTTCTCCATTTTCATCTCCGTTATCCTCACCGTTTTCAGGCTCCGCTTCCACAACAGGTTCTTCCTCTCCGTTACCACACCCGACAAAAACCAGCATTCCAATCAACAACATACTTAACATTAGTACCAGCAATTTCACATTCCTGTTACTTTTCTTCATACCATTTCCTCCTTTGAATTTGGGGTTGCCTACTGACTTCTTTTGCCTGCACCCTCGCTGCCTTTGACAGTCTTTTCTAAATCTTCTGTTAATTTATGGTAGAACTAATCCACGGCTACAAATTTCATTAGGTCCTGATATCACGCTCTAGAAACTTAAGGGCGCCTTTTACATAAAGCTCCACCCCTTGAGGCAATACATCTTCATCGACATTAAACCGGGGATTATGATGTGGAAAGGGGGTTTCCTTTGCTTGATTTCCTGTCCCGAGAAATAAAAACACTCCGGGAATTCTTGAGGTAAACTCTGAAAAATCTTCACTGGCCATGGTCCGGTAGGGAATTACTTTACTCCCATCTTCCAGTACTTCCTTTGCCACAGGAAGAATTTCGCTTACCAACTTATCGTCATTGATTAAAGGGATGTTTTCACGAACCCAGTTTATTTCACATTCACAGTGGTGAACCCTCGCTACATTTTCCGCTAGAAGTTTCAGCCTTTTGATCGGCGGATCCTCCGTATCATTATAAAGAGTTCGAATAGAGCCTTCTAAAGTTACTTCATCAGGGATGATGTTCGCCTTGGTGCCTCCATTGATTTTTCCAAAGACCAGGGTCATGGGGTTCATACTGCTGATTTCCCGAGTTTGAATCCGCTGGGCGCTTACCACTATATCCGACGCTGCAATTATTGGATCTATGGCAGTTTCCGGATACCCGGAATGTCCTCCGTAGCCTTTTATTCTCATCTGAAAAATATCAAGGCCGGACATTACGCCTCCCGGAGAGACCCCTATGGTACCCGATGGTAAGGGTGTCCAAATATGGATGCCTAAAGCGCTGTCCACCTTGGGATTATTCAACACCCCCTCCTTGATCATGGGCAAGGCACCGGCATTTTCCTCATCCGGTTGAAAAACCAGCTTAATACTTCCTTTCAAGGGTTCTTTAATCTGGGTGAGTATTTTTGCCGCCCCCAGCAGCATGGTCATGTGCGCATCATGCCCACAAGCATGCATAATTCCGGGATTTTTGGATGCATATTCCACATGATTTTCTTCCTGTACCGGCAGTGCATCCATATCGGCCCGAAGCATGATCACAGGACCCTTGGGATCCCCTTCAATCATGGCCACCACCCCGGTTTTTGCAATCCGCTTCGTGGTTAAACCTAAGCTTTGAAGATATTTTTCAATGATCTCTCCGCTTCGGTGCTCTTCAAAACCCAGTTCCGGGTGTTCATGGAAGTCCCTTCGCATTTCGATCAGTTCCCGGTGTAATCCTTTGGTCTGTTTTTTAATCCAATCCATTCGGCTGACCACCTCCTTTAGTTCCGGTACTATTTACCTTCGGCCAGTTCCTTCACTTCACCCTGCCATCCGAGGAAATAGGAAAGTTTGTCCGTTGCTTCCTTAAGACCGCTTTTGATATCTTCAATTTTACTATAGGTTTGGCGAATACTGGCGCCGCTGACACTGATGGCGGCCACAATCTCGTTGTTAAAATCCCTTACGGGCATGGCTATACAGGTCAGTCCTGCGGAAAACTCTTCATCATCCACACTGAATCCCTGCTTTCTAATCCTTCGAAGTTCTTCCATTAACTCGTCAATATCGGTAATGGTAGCGGTGGTATAGGCTTCCAGTTTTCGATCTCCAAAGATTTTTACAACCTCTTCTTTCGTCATTTCCGAAATAAGGGCTTTTCCCATGGCGGTTCCATGCAGGGACTCTCTTGCTCCAATTTGCATGTTGGCAACAAGAGATGACTTGGCCGTGACCTTTGAAATGGTTACTACGCTGTCATCCACCCGAACCCCCAGATTGACAGTTTCCTGGTATCTATTGCATAGGTCCTGAAGAATAGAGATATCAAAATTATATAAATTCCGTTGTTGGGGTATCACATTACCAATTTCAAAAAGTCTCCACCCCAGACGGTATTTCTTGGTATCCTGGCACTGCTCTATATAGTTCCTTGCGGTAAGTGTATCCACAATACGATGCACGGTGCTTTTCCCAATGTTCAATTTTGTGCTGAGCTCGCTGACTCCCAAGCCTTCCTGAAAACCATCCTCCGAGAGAATTTCTATCACTTCTAAGGCCTTATCGATGGTTTGTACCGGATATCTTGGTGCATGCTGCGTTTTCTGTTCCATTTCCTTCACCCTTCCTTTTCTTTCCACAACCTATTTAAACATAGTTTATGTCTTATTATACCAAAGAAATGGGGTTGGAAAAAGGTTCTCTTATTCAGAAAACCTTTTTGAATTTATACCCAGCCGCGAGCCTTCATGGATTTTTGCAGTTTTTGCAATGCATTGATCCATGCAGCGTTTCTCATTGATGTATTTTTTCCCTCGGAGGTCTCCATGGTTTCCCGATAGGCTTTGGTAATTTGATCCTTCAGCTTCGAATTAATTCTATCCAAATCCCAATAATCATCGGTGAGTCCCTGGGTTCTTTCAAAGGAACATACAATAGCACTACCGCAGTTCGCCAGTACATCCGGTACGATATGAATATTTTGCTCTTCCAGTACTTTTTCTGCATCGGGAGTAACCGGGCCATTGGCGCACTCCACGATCATTTTCGCTTTTATTTTTTTCGCATTCCCTTCATGGATTACACTTTGTACCGCGGAAGGCATTAAAATATCTACGTCGAGTTCCAACACTTCATCCTTATCGATGCTCCGTTCTCCGGGAAATCCGCCTACACCCCGGTGCTCGTCTACATAGGCTTCAAGCTGATTTACATCTAAACCGTTAGAGTCGTACACTCCGCCGGAAATATCAGCGACGCCGACGATTTTATAACCTTCTTTGTGAAGCAGTCTGGCTGCAATCCGGCCTACATTACCAAATCCTTGCAGCGCTACGGTTGCGCCGTCGGGTATTTTGCGATCCCGGATGGCTTCCATGGTTACAAAGAATGCACCCGTACCGGTAGCTTCCATGCTTCCTAAGGTTCCGCTGGTCTCTGCAGGCTTATCATTAATCGCTGCAGGACTATGGAATCCGTTGATTTCTTCATATTCATCAAGCATCCAGGCCATGGTTTTTGCGCTGGTCCCAATATCCGCTCCGGGGATATCCACCCAGGCCCCTTTAACGGGAAGTTTTCGAATAAAGGCACGGGACAGTCTTTCCAGTTCTCCTTCGGAAAGCTTCGAGGCGTCCACTCGTACGCCACCTTTTCCACCACCGGCGGGAATCCCTGCAACCGCATGCTTGATCGTCATCCAGAATCCTAAGGCTTTTACTGTATCCAGATCTAAATCCGGTACAAACCGTGTTCCGTTTTTTACTTGTCCTCTGGCATCATTGTAATGCACACGGAAAGCATCAAATATTTCATAATCTCCATTGTCCATTTTCATCGGAATGGTAAATTGAAAAATTCTTTTAGGCTTACTTAAATACTTTACAACGTTCGGCTCGATATTTGCCATCTTGCTGGCTTCCTGTAGCGTGGTCAGGGCCGTTTCAAAAGGATTATTACTCATAGGATCACTCCAATTCTTAGATTTTAAAGAGCTTTCCACACCGCCTAAACAAACGGCGGTGTGAAAGTCTTCATAGGATAAAAGATTTTTAGGCTACGATAATGTTAAGGTCTTGGAATGGCTAAATCATCGGTGTGGTCGTTAAATATCAATTTGGTTTCGCCGTCGTCGCACCATTCTTTAGAAACTTTTGCCATACGCACTTTTACCTTTACCAGATGGTTTAAAGTGGCATCATCATGCCAGGAGTTGTAAAGGTCACACTCGTTTTTACCCGGTTCAAACTTAAAATATACGGGAGCGCAGATTCGAGCGATTTCTTCGGATTCAACGTGCCGTTGATTACCACCCATAGAGTCAACAATACTCATATATACATCCAGGGGAATATTGGTTACCTGTCGAATTGCTGCAAACATACCCAGGGAAAGATCCGCTAAGGGGTTAAAACTGTCGGCTCCCATTTCTTCCAACATTTTGGCCCCTACCGCATTTCCATGTCCTGCAAATACCGAAACTTTAAACTTTACGTCTGCAGGAATCAGGCCGTCGGCCCGAAGCTTGTTGGCTAAGTACAATAATCCTTCATCAGGAATTAAGAATCCTCTAATCCCGGCTTCGATACACCGGTTTACTTCCCGTAACCATAGATACAAATTGTGTTGTCCCCGTACTCTCATACCGGAAACATAACCTTCCGGGGTCCCGTACTGTTTCCCCGTATCCCAGGCACGGGTAGGCATTGGATTTACCAGGGTCTCCATTTTTGCATCGTGACCGATTTGTGCATAGTACTTTAATTCTTCTTTATCCAGTAAGGCGGATCCCCCAACGGTCCCGATTACCCGGTGAATCTTAATTTTTTGTTTTTCCGATTCCTTCACCAAGGTTTCAAAGTTCGATACATTTTCAATACCCGGTACTTCCATCCGGTAATGAGCGCCACCGTCAAAGGTAACCTTTGATGATGGAAGATCATGAAGATCGTCTAAGGGAAAACCCAGATTTTCTTTAATGTGCTTTTCAATTTCTTTCATCGACATAATAATTTCCTCCTCTAATTTGGTTTATATTTGTCTTCTTGTTATTTATTTTCTTGTTATTTATCTTCTTGTTATTTATCTTCTTGTTATTTATCTTCTTATTTATTTCTCCTCTTAGGGCCTAAAAATCTTACTTGAACTCGTTAAATAATTTTTTGAAATCTTCCGCCGGGTCTGTGATGTGATACACATAATCATCGGAAGGGAAAACTCCTTCTTTTACGTCTTTGATATATTCTTTATAAGCATTGGTCTCAATTTCCGCCACATTTGCATATTTCTTGACAAACTTCGGCGTAAAGGCCTGGAACTTGCCAACCATGTCGCTGCTGATTAATAATTGTCCGTCACAATCCCCAGCTCCGATGGAATATACAGGAATGTCCAGTTTTTCCGTGATAAATGCAGTTACTTCCGGGGGTACCGCTTCCACCAGCAGCGCAAAGGCTCCTGCTTCCTGTACCGCTAAGGCGTCTTCAATTACCCCCCGGGCATTCTCAACGGTTCTTCCCTGGGCCTTAAAACCACCCAGTTGTCCCGAGCTTTGAGGGGTCAGTCCAATATGCCCGATTACCGCGATTCCTGCATCGGTAATAGCTCGAATTCGGCTTTGTACCCGAACCCCGCCTTCCAGTTTGATACAGTCGGTGTCTGCTTCTTTTAGAAATCGTACCGCGTTTTTCACTGCGTCTTCATCGGAAACCTGGTAGGAACCAAAGGGCATATCTCCGATAATCCAGGTTTTCGGCGCCCCTCTTCGAACGGCTTGACAGTGAGAAATACAATCTTCCATGGTTACGGGTATGGTACCGCTATATCCTAAAGTTACCATTCCCAAGGAATCCCCTACTAAGAGCATGTCCATCCCCGCTTGTTCCGCAAACATTGCGGTGGGATAATCGTAGGCTGTGATCCAGGCAACCTTCTCACCTGCCTTTTTCATCTTCATGAGATCCAGTATGCTTTTCTTCTTTGCCATTTACAATCTCCTCCTTTTCATTCTTTTCTTAGAGCTTTTCCTCATAAAACTTAACCCTTTATGTGATCTTACTTCTGCCTACAAATGAGATTTTACTTGTTTAGAACGGTTGTCTGTCAGCAAGGGTTTTCTTTAGCTTTTCTTATTCAGTTATATTTTTTATCACCCCTATGTAAGTGTTTAACATTTGCTGTTACCAGTTTTTAAAGATTGTTTCATTTTATAGAACGCTGTTCTAATTAAAATATTATTACATTTAATTCTCAGTGTCAACGATTATTTTTCAGAAAGTTCCAAATAGTTTTTTTGTGTTTATAAAGTTTTTTTTGTATAGCTTATTTTTCAAACGGTTCACCAAAATAATACTTACTGATGCATATTATATATTTTAGGTCTAAAGAAATAAAAAAACCTCCCGAAGGACCGAGAGGCTTTAGTTCGTGATTTATTCTCATATTTTTTTACTTTTTCTGATCTTTTTCTCCGGGAAAGTTCACAATAAATTCCGTTCCCTCTCCTTCTTTACTCTTCACCGCTATATAACCGTTTAATGACTTAACTACATGTTTTACTATGGCAAGACCCAATCCTGTACCACCCACCTTACGGGATCGTCCCTTGTCTACCCGGTAGAACCGCTCAAAAATTCGCTCTAAGTCCTCCCTGGGAATACCCATCCCGTTATCCTTGATGCTTAGATAAACTCTTCCCTTTTTCCCATAGGCTTTAATTTGAATTTCGCCGGAACTCGGAGTGTATTTCACCCCATTATCCAAAAGATTTATCAGCATTTGCTTAAACCAATCAATATTGCCTTTTATTTTTGGCAGTCCTTCTTCAACCTCCACCAAAAACCGAATGTTTTTCTCCTCCCCAATAGGCTGTATTACGTCCAAAGAATTTTTAATAGCAACCTTTACATCAATCAGTTCTTTTTCGTAGGATATTCTATGGTTTTCAATTTCCGACAAGGTGAGGATATCGTTGATCAACCGGGTCAGTCTTTCCGCTTCAATTTCAATAATGTCTAAAAATCGCTGACGTTGCTCTTCCTCCTCCACTCTTCCGCTTTTTAAGGTTTCCACAAAACCTTTTATAGAAGTTAAGGGGGTTTTCAGTTCATGGGAAACATTCGCCACAAAATCCGAACGCATGGTTTCCAGCTTTTTCATCTCCGTTAAATCTTCGATGGAGGCTACGATCCCCAGATTACGGTTGGGATCCTTGGGAACCCGAATAAGGCTGGTATTTACCTTTAAGTGTTTTTTACCGGGATACTTCAACTCCCATTCCATTTGGCTATCTCGATTCTGATCAAAAATCTGCTCCACCCGTTCCTCCAGGGTATGGTCTCTGACCACTTCTAAAATATGTTTTCCATATACGGCTTCTCCCTTGGTCTCAAATAGAATTTCCGCAGCAGGGTTAAACAGTATGATTTCTTTTTTGGGATTCACCGCAATAATGGGATTGGTAATACTGGTAAGAAGTGCCTGAAGCTTAATATTTTGATCTTCCAGTTCCTCAAAGGAATGCTTCAGTTGAATCCTCATATTATTAAAGGTCTCCGATAATTCTCCCAGCTCATCATTGCTGGTTACAATCAGGGGTTT
Source organism: Clostridiaceae bacterium (assembly GCA_003553525.1). Taxonomy (GTDB): domain Bacteria; phylum Bacillota; class Clostridia; order Peptostreptococcales; family T1SED10-28; genus Isachenkonia. The sequence goes on along the minus strand of PWEO01000146.1, from coordinate 6,651 downwards.
ATCCAGGTTTCCCTTGGCAATTTCCTGGGAAGTATTGGTCAAATTTTTGATCGGCTCCAGAAATTTATTGATAAATCGATACCCTAAAATCGAAGCCAGTATGATACCCGCAGCAATGGATATGAGTACATAAATCAACATTTGGCGATTAATTCCTTGTATTTCCCAAAGGGATACGGATAATCGAACCACTTGAATACTACCGTCATCTAAGTAGCGGGGAATTGCCACATAAAGCATTTCCTCATTTACAGATTCACTAACCCGTACGGAACGACCGATTTCTCCCTGCAGGGAGTCTTGTATCTCTTCCCGATTTAAATGATTTTCAAAACCGCCGTCCCTCATGGCCGTATCCGCCAATACCCGACCCTCTTCATCCACAATGGTTATTCTTGCATCCAAAACCTCTCCGATAGACAAAACTCTCCGTTGAAGGTCCTCCTCCTCTAAAAAATCCTCTAATAGAAAACCCTCTACAAGCTTTGCATTATCCAGCAGACGATTTTCCACTTCTTCGATGTATCGGCTTCGAATAAAGCTCATGGGTAAAAGACCGGCAAGGAGAGTTCCGGTTAATAAGACTAGTAGTAGCAGTAAGACCAGCTTTTTTTTCATTCTTTTTACCCTTCTTCCCGGGGCATTTTATAACCGATTCCCCTTTTCGTTAAAATATAAGGATTTTCTTCAGTGTCTCCGATTTTCATACGAAGATGGCGAATGTGGACATCCACGGTGCGACTCTCTCCAAAATATTCATATCCCCAGATTTTATCCAGTAAAAAATTTCGGGATAATACTTTCCCATGGTGCTCCATTAATAGTTTTAACAAGTCGAATTCCTTGGCGGTAAGGGGAAGTACTTCCCCATTTTTCCGAACCTCCCGACTCTCAATATCAAGGGTTAAATTCCTAAACTGATATTGATTTTTAACCTCCTCTTGATGGTAATTGCTTCTTCGAAGCACTGCCTTAATCCTTGCTTGAAGCTCCCGGACATTAAAGGGCTTGGGTAAATAGTCGTCGGCTCCTACCTCAAGGCCCAGTATTCGGTCGGCGTCCTCCCCCTTGGCTGTCAGCATAATAATGGGAAGCTGCATCAACCCCTCTTGATTTCTGACCTTATTGCATACCTGAATCCCGTCAATTCCCGGCAGCATCAAATCCAGAATCATCAGATCCATGGTTTCTTTACCAAGAATCTCCAAAGCCTCTTCTCCGCTTCCTGCGGTACTCACCTGATACTCTTTTTCTAAGTTAAATTGAATCAACTCTAATATATGAATTTCATCGTCGACAATCAGAATTTTCTTTGCCATAGGGGGTCTTCCTCCTTTGTAAAAAAAGCCAGGCTTTTGCCCAGCTTCTTATGGATGCTATTACTTCTTTATTCGTTTATAGTATATTTGCTTATAGTGTATTTGTTCTTTGTGTATTTATTATAGCATTTCTTCCAATCCCTTGTCCTCGGCATTTTCTTCTCTTTATTAATCCCTTGCCTTGGGCAACATCTTATTCCTGATATTTATTCCTATTGCTCAATTAATCATACTACTCGTAATTAATTAATTTTCATCCGTTCTCCCGTAACCATATAAATGATCCGCTCTCCGATATTCGTAGCATGATCCGCAGTACGCTCTAAATATCTTCCGATAAATAACAGTTGAGTCGCTTGCTTTATAATTTCCGGATTCTCCAGCATCATTTCGATCAACTCTAAATAAATAGCTTCATAAAGATCATCCACCTGATCATCATCCACATCCAGCTCTTTGGCCAAGTCAATGTCTTCGTGCATAAAAGCATCCAGGGATTTATTTACCATAGCCTCCGTCAGCCTGGCCATGTTAGGGATATCAATCAAGGGTTTAATCAGTTTATCCTCTCCGATTTCCAGCGTAACCTTTGCAATATTTACTGCATGGTCTCCCATCCGTTCAAGATCCGTAATGATTTTTAATATGGTGCCTATGGTTCGAAGGTCTCGGGCAATCGGTTGTTGTAGGGCAATTAAATTCATGCATTGATGTTCTATTTCCAGCTCCAGGGCATCGATATCATCATCCAGTTCAAATACGGACTTCGCTCGATCCAAATCCTGCTTTGCAAGAGCTTGTACCGATACTTCAATAATGTTTTGTACCATGGAGCCCATTTTTAATAGCTTAATTTTCAATACTTTTAATTCTTCTTGAAATTGACTTCTCAAATTATCCACCTCGTTTATGAAATTTATTAAGTTCTTATACCCTATTTCCTCAATGTCGCACAAACTATTTCACGATTTTTCATGCGTTTTTGCATATAAAGAGTTGAAAACAACCCCTCTTTTCTAACCGAATCGTCCCGTTACATAATCTTCCGTTCGCTGATCCCTTGGAGTCGTGAAGATCTTATCCGTATCTCCCTGTTCGATCAGTTCTCCCATTAAGAAGAAGGCTGTTTTATCTGAAATCCTAGCCGCTTGATGCATGGAGTGGGTTACAATAACAATGGTATAGTGCTCTTTTAACTGGGTAATCAAGTCTTCAATTCGATTGGTGGCAATAGGATCCAGGGCCGAAGTCGGCTCGTCCATTAAAAGGACTTGGGGTTTCATGGCAAGAGCTCGGGCTATGCAAAGCCGCTGTTGCTGTCCCCCGGACAGTCCAAGGGCGGATTTATTCAGTCGGTCCTTCACTTCTTCCCAAAGAGCCGCTTCTTTTAAGCTTTCCTCTACGATTTGATCCAGGTCTTTCTTGTTTTTCACACCGCTTCTTCGAGGACCGTAGGCCACATTTTCATAAATGGACTTCGGAAAGGGGTTGGGTTTTTGAAATACCATCCCGATCTTACGCCGAAGGGCCACCACATCCAGGTCCTGATCATATATTTCTCTACCCTCAAAGGTCACCTCACCCTTGGTGGTTACACCGCTAATCAAATCATTCATTCGATTTAGCGTCCGAAGAAAAGTGGATTTCCCACAACCGGAGGGTCCGATTAAAGCGCTGACTTTATTTTTTTCAATGCTGGTATCAATTTTTTTCAGGGCTTGAAAATCCCCATAATATAAGTCTAAATTTTTAACTTCGATAATGGCTTCCATATTTTGAACAACCGACATGCTAACTCCTCCTTTATAGTCTAATCCAAATGACTCATTTGTTTAAATTTCAATCGTATAATTGTAGCAAAGGCAAAGAACACTCCCACCACACCAAGTAGCACTAGGGCGGTTCCGTATTTAATCGATTCCGGCATTCCCGGAACTTGGGTAGATACAATGTAAAGATGGTAAGGAAGGGCCATTACCTGATCAAATACCGATCCGGGTAGCCTGGGTATGAAAAAGGCGGCTACGGTAAGGAGAATCGGTGCGGTTTCACCGGCAGCTCTTCCTATTCCCAGTATCCCTCCCGTCATAATACCCGGGATCGCTAGAGGCAGCACCACTCGGGCTATGGTTTCCCATTTGGAAGCCCCCAGGGCTAAGGACGCTTCCCGGTAACTGTCCGGTACACTTTTAATGGCCTCTTCCGAGGTGGTAATAATAATCGGCAGGATTAAACAAGCTAATGTTAAGGAACCTGCCAAAATAGAAGAACCGAAACCCATGAAAAAAACAAAGAGCCCAAGACCGAAGAGGCCATAAACCACGGAGGGTACTCCCGCAAGATTTAACACAGCGATTCGAATAAGTCTTGTCAGTCTCCCCTGCTTTGCATATTCCGTAAGATAAATCGCTGCCCCTACGCCAAGAGGCAAGGAGAAGATGATTGTTCCTAAGACCAGGTATAAAGTTCCCACGATGGCCGGGAAAATCCCCCCTTCTTTCATACCCATTCGAGGCATTTCCGTTAAAAAGCTCCAGTTCACGGTACCAATCCCTTTTACAACAATAAATCCGATGATTAATAAGGTGGGAATTACAACAGCCAACATACACAGGGTGAAAAGCCCAAACATCAACTTTTCTCGGATCTTTTTTTGTCGGTCACGTTTCATTTCCATATTTTTTTCATTCACTGTATTTACCATTTATTTTCCCTCCCTTTGTGCTCGATGAAGAACCCACTCTGAGATGGTATTGATCACGCTGGTCATAATCAGCAGTACCACGCCGATGGCAAAGAGTGCATTATAATGGGTACCGTTTCTTACGGTATCTCCCATTTCTGCGGCAATGGTGGCGGTTAAGGTTCTCCCGGACTCTAGATAAGTGGAGGGGATTTGCACCGCATTTCCCATAACCATCATTACCGCCATGGTCTCCCCGATGGCTCTTCCTACACCAAGCATAACCCCGGCGATAATGCCGGAGGAAGCTGCGGGAAGGAGTACATTTTTTATGGTCTCCCATTTGGAGGCTCCGAGAGCGTAAGAGGCTTCCCGGTACTCACCGGGCAAGGCTCTAATTGCATCGTCGGCCACACTGATAATCGTCGGTAGGGCCATCAATGCAATAACAATGGATCCCGTAAGCACCGTAAATCCTGAAGATAAATTAAAGCTGATTCGAACCCAGTTCGATAGTACTACAATCCCTAAAAACCCCAATACCACCGAAGGAATTGCAGACAAAAATTCTATAGTAAGCTTAAAAACCGTCTTGGTTTTTGGCGGTGCCACTTCCGCAATGAAAATGGCACTGCCAATTCCTATGGGGACGGAGATTAAGATTGCTCCCATGGTTACCATAATGGATCCAACGATCATGGGAAGGATCCCAAACCTTGCATTGGTGGCATTAGGATACCACTCTCTGCCAAAGAGAAATTGCCCCAGGCTTACATCCTCAAAGAGACGAATTCCCGTTTGGATCAGAAATACAAAAATCAACCCCATAATTAATAATGCGGTGATGCCTAGAATAAAAATGATTTTTTCAATTAAAAACTCTCTAATTCGGTTTTTATAACTCTTGGTTAAATTCCAGGAGCTATTTTCCAGTTTTTTCCGAGGGCTCACAGATTCTCCCCGGGGCTTAACAATGGTCAGGATGCTCAATAATATTCCTTTCACTGGGTAACACCTCGCATTCAAGTATTTCTACTAATAAATTTTTCCAATCTATATCTACGATCCCCATCGCATAAATTTATATTCCCTCTGCCATAAACCTTTACTTCTTTTCTTCAAGGCATTTGGCAGAGGGTTTATCATAAACTTTTTAGTCCTTACTGCAAGTTCCGGATCACCGGGTTATTGTACCGGTACAAATCCGATATCTTCTACAATTTGTTGTCCCTGCGTACCCATTACGAAATCCATGAATAACTCCACTACACCTTGCGGTTCACCATCGGTGTATAAGAACAGGGGTCTAGCTACCGGATAATCTCCTGCAACGATATTTTCCATATCAGGAAAGAATGCTTCGGCTCCTTCTTCCACGGCTACGGATACCCCTTGAATTCCATCGTCATCAAGATAGGCAAGTCCGATATAGCCGATTCCATTTTCGTCTTGAATAACCCCTTCAACAATGGCTTGGGTAGAAGGCATCAAGTTTGCAAAGGATGCATAATCTTCATCTTCCAGAACAAATTCTCTAAAAAATACATAGGTTCCGGAGTTGGACTCCCTGGAATATAATGTGATTTCAGCATCGTTTCCTCCAAAATCACTCCAGTTGGTTTTTTCTCCTGTGAAGATCGCTTTGATATCCCCCATAGTTAATTCCTTTACCGGGTTACTAGGATGTACCGCAATGGCAATTCCGTCTCTGCCTGTAATGTGTTCTACAACTTCCACGTCATTCTCGGCAGCCTGATCAATTTCCTCTTCTCGAATGGCTCTTGAGGATAAGGCAATGTCAATGGTTCCGTTAATCATTGCGGCAATTCCGGTCCCCGATCCGCCACCGGTTACAGACATGCTGGCTTCCGAGTATTCATCCATAAATTCCTCTGCCCATCGTTGCCCAAGGTTTACCATGGTATCGGAACCTCTTGCTTCAATCATTTTAGAAAAATCAATATCACTACTTTCTTCACCATTTCCACTTTCTTCATTAGTACCACTTTCTTCGTTGTTCGTGCCATTATCCGCTGTATCTCCGTTATCATCTCCACAACCGAATAATACTAAAGATCCTACTAAAATTAATGCAAATACGAGAATTGCTTTCTTCACTGTAAATTCCTCCTTTGATTTTATCTTGCTTTTAATGTTTTTCTTAGCTACAAGCTTAGTATAGTTTTTTTAGAAAGAGCCATGGTTAAGGAAGTGTTAATGGAGTGTTAAGAATGTGTAAAGTGTTTTGCTTTTTCAAAAACTGAAAAGTATGATAAAATAGCATAAAGCTTGAAGCGTTCTATACTTAAGGAGGAAAACAATGGATTTTTTGACCAAGGAAGTATACACAAATGGCTCCGGTCGCCCTAACTACAAGGGCCCCCTAGGCCCAAGACTGCATAGCGACGGAAGTGCCGCCCTTTCTCTTTGGTCCCCCAGTGCCCAAGAGGTTTATGTGGTTTTATATGATAAAGAAGACCCCTACAAAGTTATTCGGGAGGATCTTTTGATGGAGAAAGGTGAAAAAGGCTCTTGGCATATTACCTTATCCGAAGAAAATACGGATCTCGAAAGTTTGGAAAGCTATTATTACCATTATAAAATAGTTCGTAAGGAGAAAACCGTATTGGCTCTGGACCCCTATGCTCC
>PWEO01000138.1 GCA_003553525.1 Clostridiaceae bacterium | reverse complement strand
GGTTACGAAAATAGGATAGATCAAATCCTCTACTAAAACCCTGGTCTCGGAGATCATTCTTCGTATATTCGAAGTCCTTCGAAGTCGTCTGGATCTGGTAAAATTATCTGCTGACATGTGTTTCCTCCTTCTGGTAAATATACTTTTTGCAAGCTACTTCATTAATCGCTTTTTCATTATTACTTTAAAGCTGTTTCCTTATTGCTCTAAAGCTGTTTTATGAACCCTATTGTCGTTTCTCTTTTACTTCCTTGATAATAGCGTCCACTAAGCCTTTGATCGTATGGGGATTTGCGATCCGGTCCACCCTAAGACCAAAAGACGTTGCCGTATCGGCGGTAACCGGACCGATGGCATATATTTTGCTTTGTTTTACATGCTCAATTACCTCATCGGACAGGGATTCGAGAAAAAACTGTACCGTGGAAGAACTGGTAAAGGTTATGCCGTCAACACCTCCGGTAAAGATCTCTGCTAATTCTCCGCTGTTTTCGGCCCTTTCCGTCCGGTAAAAATCCTTTTCAATTACCTGAATGTCTCTGTGGGAAAGTTCCTTTCTAAGCAGATCTCTTCCCAAACTTCCCCGTACATGATACAGCTTATCTCCCGGCTGAAGAAGTGCCGAGAACATTTCCACGGCCCCTTCCAACGTGTATTCTTCAGGAATGCTGACATCCATAATTCCGCGATCCTCCAGGGCTTTCTTCGTGCTCTCTCCGATGGCGAAAATCTTCATTCCTTGTAGGTTTCTGAGGTCCTCTTTTATGATTTTCAGCCCGTTAAAGAAGGCACCCACTCCGTTTGGACTGGAGAAAAACAAATAGTCCACTCCGCTTTCCTTAAGTTCACGAATATGGGAGGACAGTTTTTCAGGCTCCTTTTCTTCTGCGATTTCAATGCTTGGATATTCCACAACCTCTGCTCCCAGAGCCATCAGCTGTTTTCGAAGTCTGCTTGCCTGCTTTCGGCTCCGGGTTACTAAAATCCGTTGGTTTTTCAGGGGCATAAACCGTCTCCAGTCCATTTGACCGGAAAAACCCGCCACTTCCCCGACAACAATAATCCCCGGAGAGGTGATGTTCATTTTCTTCACTTCCTCTTCGATGGTCCTTAAGGTTCCCAGGGCTTTTTTCTCCTTCGCCGTGGTCCCCCGATGAATCACCGCGGCTTTGGTGTCAGGGTCCATTCCCTCGGCGGTAAGCATCTTTGTAATTCTTGGAAGGGCTTTGATCCCCATTAAAAATATCAGTGTTCCCTTTAGTTTCGCCAGGACACTGTAGTCCACCATGGCCTCTTCCTTCTCGGGGTTTTCATGGCCGGTGATCACGTGAAAGGAAGTACTGATATTTCGCTGGGTCACCGGGATGCCGCCGTAGGCGGGAACCGCAATTGCCGAAGTGATTCCCGGAACCACTTCGTAGGAAATTCCTTCCTTCTCGAGACTTAGAGCCTCTTCCCCTCCCCGTCCGAACACGAAGGGGTCTCCACCTTTAATTCGGGTGACGACTTTTCCCTCAAGGGCTTTATCGACCAGCAGCCGATTGATTTCATCCTGGGGCACGGGGTGATGGTCGGGCTTTTTCCCTACATCAAACAGTTCCGCTCCCGGCTTCTGATAACGAAGCAGTCCGGAACTGCTCAGCCGGTCATACAGTATGACGTCGGCCTCTTCAATGGCTCTGACCCCCTTTAAGGTAATCAGTTCTTCATCCCCGGGACCCGCCCCTACTAAGTATACTTTCCCCGGTTTACATTCGGTCCGATGCATGTTCCTTCTCCTCCTCCCGTTTCAACAGTTCCCGAGCTCCCCGGACTTCCAGGGCTTTGGCAAGGGCTAAGCCCAGCTTCTCCCAGTCCTCCATGGAACCGCTGACGGATTCCACTAAATGCAGGTCTCCCGAGGCTTCCCCCACCATTCCCTGAAGATGAAGGTTTCCCTCCTCGATTCTTCCATAACAGGCGATAGGGGCATGACAACCTCCCTCCAGGGCTTTCAGAAAACTTCGTTCCCCTTTTACCGCAAGGGTTGTAGGAAGATCTTCAATATCTTTCAGCATATCCCGTAACTCCCTGTCCGCCCGGCGAACTTCACAGCCCAGGGCTCCCTGTCCCACCGCAGGAATAAAATCCTCGGTATTCAGGTGTACGGAATTTTCAAAGGTCAAGCCCAGTCGGTTCAGTCCTGCCGCAGCTAGGATAATCCCGTCCATTTCCTGCTCCTCCATCTTTCGAAGCCGGGTCTGAACATTCCCCCGAATCCCTTTAATACGAAGATCCCTCCGCTGCTTTAGGATTTGAGACTGCCTTCTGAGACTGCTGCTTCCGATTAATGCCTCCGATGGCAGGTCCTGAAGACGCTTTTCTTTTCTAAGGATTAAAACGTCCCGTGGGTCCTCCCGTTTCGTGATGGCGGCGATTACTAAATCCTCCGGGGTCTCTCCGGGAAGGTCCTTCATGCTGTGCACCGCCAGATCAATTTCTTTTGATAAAAGAGCCTGTTGAATCTCCTTGACAAACAGTCCCTTTCCCCCGACTTTGCTTAGGGTTTTATTTAATATTTTATCCCCTTTGGTTTTGATTTTCACGATTTTATAGTCATAGTCGGGATACCGCTTTTTCAGGGCTTCAATGATGATCTCACTCTGAATCAGTGCAAGTCTGCTGTCTCGGGATCCGATATTGATCACTCGTTTCATTGGATCAAGCTCCTTTCTGTTTTTATTTTATAAATTACTTCTTTCCGGCATTTTGTATGTTCTCCAGGATCCCGCTTCTTTCTTCAAGGGTAAGATCCCCTGACTCAAACATCGCCTCAGGAATTGCCTCCACCATGCTGCGAAGCACTTCTCTTCGCCGCTCTTCCGAGGGCTCCTCTCTCAGCAGTCTTTTTCGTTCCCGGCCAAGAACTTCAAGGACCGCCTCCCATTCCTCTCCAAAACAGGTTTCAAAATGTTTTCGAAAGCGCTTTCCGAGAGCCGGACTCATCCCGTGGGTATAGATGCTTAGTATTAACGCACCCCGGTTATAGGTAGCCGGCACATGAAAATCCGAATCCCGGGGAAAACATCCGTCGTTTAAGAGGAATTTATGCTTCCCTCGAGCCCGTTGAATAATTCTACGAACCTCTTCATTTCCCGCGGTATTAAAAACCAGGTCCACTCCTGAAAAATCCTGTTCATCAACGGGTCTTTTTACAAAATCGATTTCCTGCTGCTTAAAGTACATTTCAGCGTCCCTGCTAAACCCAGTAGCAACGACTTTAATTTCAAAGCCCTCCTGCCACAGTTTTTCAGCTTTTCTAAGAGCCACAATATCTCCGCCGATAACCAGGACTTTCTGATTTTTTGGACTCAGTACGATGGGATAAGCCATAAACTCCCTCCTTTTCTGCTACTTCCTGCTATTTATCTCCGAGGACAATTACTCCGTCCCGCTGTCCTCTTTTAGTCCGAGGTAGCGGTGGGCGAATTTTACGGCCTCATCGGACTCTCCGTTTTCTCCGGCTTTTTTCATTTCCAGAATCGGGGTTTTGAGGATTTTTCCGACGATGCTTTTTACTTTCTTTTCAATGAGCTTTCGGTCCTTTTCCTCTAAGTGCTCCAGCTTTCGAAACAGATCCTCCAATTCCCGGTCCACCAGAGTGCTGCTTTGATTCTTTATTTCTGCAATCTTCGGATGGACCGGGATACAGCGCCGCCAACATTCATACTCCGCCACGGCTTTTTCGATACATTCTTTAATTTCATCGATCAGAGCCTCCCGTCCCTCGAGGTTTTTCGTTGCAATTTCCTTTAAATCATCCACGGTGTAAAGATGAATGCCTGGTAAATCCCCAATACTCGGGTCCACATCCCTGGGCAGGGCAATATCAATGATGACCAGAGAATGGTCTTTTGCCGAAGGACTTTTACGGAGCGCTTCGAAATTTTCCCCTTCGAAAATAACATGGGGAGCCCCCGTGGCACTGATCATCAGATGAATTTCTTCCTGCTGTAATATCCGATACTTATCCTCATAGGAAATTTTGTGTATTTTAGGATCCTTTACCTCTTCGATCTTTTCCGCCCGACGGTTGCATAAGTAGATTTTTTCGACCCCTTCTTCCAGCAGGTGATTCATGGCCAGGCGGCTCATTTTTCCGTAGCCCACCACAAGAATGGTTTTATCCTTTAAGCTTCCCAGAACCTCTTTCCCCTTTTGAATGCCGATACTGCTGATGGAAAGGGGATTTTCTGAAATCCGGGTGGTTGTTCGAATCTCCTTCGCCGTGGTGATCGCTCCAAGAAACAGCTTATTCAGTACTTTGCCGCTTGTGCCGTTTTCCTTGGCTTTCTCATAGGCCTCTTTTACCTGACCGAGGATCTGATCCTCACCCAGTACAATGGAGTCGAGTCCTGCGGCCACTTCATACAGGTAATATACCGCATCGGTATCCGCTTTGAAATCGTACTCTCCCATGATTTCCCCATGTTTCAGATGGAAAAAATTCGAGAAGAATTTTCGACAGCGGCTCTCCGCTTCCGTAAGATCTTTTACCACGGCTATCAGTTCCGTACGGTTACAGGTGGATAAAATCACCCCTTCTTCAAAATCCGATCCCTCCCGAAGGATTTCCAAGGCCTTTAACAGGCCGGATTTGGTAAAGGAGACCTTTTCCCGAAAGTCGATCTTCGCTTTTTTATGATTGATACTAAAGGATATAATCTTCATCGGTATTCCTCCTACCTCTATCGTGCTTGATTTCCTTTTTCGATCAGGATGTCCACGATTCTGGGATCCTCCCCAATGGGGCTCGTCAGAGTGAACTTCACTTCGGGATGCTTGGTTTTTATATCCTCCAGAATTCTCGGAATATCCTTTTTAATGTGATTTCCGAAGAATAAGAACAGGGGAACAATGACAATTTCCTCCGCCCCTTTATCAATCAGTCGCTGGATCCCTTCCGGAAAGGAAGGTTTGGAAAGTTCCATAGCGCCGGATTCAATGAACTGAAACTGGGCCTTTCCCTTTTTTTCGATATTTTCCACAACGTTTTCCAACTGTTTTTTCGCCTCCGGGGAACGACTCCCATGGGCTAAAATAAATAATCCTCTTTTCATTGATTGATCTCCTCTCTGTAGCTGCTTGTTTTTATCGTAGTTTTACTTCGTATCGCAATATCGTAGTTTTACTTTTTATAATTCCTCTATCCTATATAACCGTATAATCGACTTTTTTCTTTATCATTGTTTTACCCTTGTAAACTTACTTGTACCCACAATCCTGTTAACTCCTTTAAACTTCTGTATCGAATAACGGCTTTACCTTTTACAGTTGCTCCACGAGAGCTTTCATATCACTGAAAACCTTGGGATATGCAACATCGGGCCTGTCAATAATAATGATCTTCGCCTTTGCCTTCAAGGCTCCCCGGATTTTTTCCAGAACTCCGCCGATCACTCCGCTGTCCTTTGTAACCAGGGCTTCAATATTGTATTCCTCAAGGGTGGCTTGATTGAATTCTGTACTGAAGGGTCCCTGCATTCCCAGTATTTGACCGGCGGGAAGACCCAAGGCTCTGCACTCTTCCATTACCTTGGGTACCGGTAGCACCCGGGCATAGATCCTTGAGGTTTCCAACACCTTTAGGTAGTCCCCCAGGGTTTTGCTTCCCGTAGTCAGCAACACATTCCCTTGCCGATTTCGCAATGCCTCAATGGCTTCCCCGGTGTTTTTTACCCATAAAATATTCTTTTTTTCATGCTCCCCGGTTTCCCTTTGCAGCAGATCCTTAAGGGAAGGCCGCTCATAGCGGAAGTAGGAAATATTATTTTCCTTTGCCAGGGTTATCAGGTTATTGGAAACCTTATCCGCATAAGGATGGGTGGCGTCAACGATCTTTGTTATGGGGAACTCCTGAAGGATTTTTCCCATCTCTTCGTAGTCCAGTGCCCGGTCGATGATCGTCCAGTTCTTCGTGTCGTTATTGTTTGTCTCGGCCTTCTTTTCTCTTCCAAGCTCTGTTTTCTGAAACTCTTTTTCGTGAAGCTCCCTTTTCTGAAACTCCTTTTTCTGAAGCTCCTTTTTCAGAAGGGATCCCCCGTATTCCGTGGTGACACTGACCATAATTTTCCTGTTCTTTTCGATCAGGGCCTTGGCAATCCGTCGTCCTTCTTCAGTACCGGCGGCGATCCAGATCATAGGTCATACCCTCGGGGCGTTACCAGATAATCTCCCAGCATTTTGGTGTTGCTGTTTCCGATCAGTACAAGGGTAAACATGTTCACTTCTTCATCCGGCAGGCGCTCCAGTGTGGTAACCTTTACAGATTCTCCCTCCCGCTTTGCATTCATTACGATGCCCACGGGGGTGTCTTTCCTGCGGTGCTGAAGTAAAACTTCCGTCGCCCGTTCCAGATGTTTCGGCCGTCCTTTGCTTTTGGGGTTATAAAGACTGATTACAAAGTCTCCCTGTCCCGCAAGATCCAACCGCTTTTCAATTAAGCTCCAGGGCGTTAACAGATCGCTTAGGCTAATGGACACATGATCGTGCATGATCGGCGCTCCAAGACTTGCTGCAGCGGCGGAGGATGCGGTAACTCCCGGAATCACTTCAATATCCACCTGATCCAGAGCATCGTTTTTTTCCACCACTTCAAAGAGGATACCCGCCATGGCGTAAATCCCTGCATCGCCGCTGCTGATTAAGGATACGGTTTCCCCTTGTAGTGCTAGACTCAGGGCTTTTTCGCACCGCTCCACCTCATGTTTCATTCCGAGACGATACACTTTCTGCTCCTCTATTAAATCTTCTATTAAAGGGATGTAAGTTTTGTAGCCCACAATTCCCGTACTTTCTTTTATGGCTTCCATGGCCCTGAAGGTTCGGTGTTCCCGGGCACCCGGGCCGATTCCCACGGCATAAATTTTTCCTTTTTTCAATGAGATTTCTCCTTCCAAAGAGCTAAGGTCAGCCCCTGAATTTTCCGTTTTCCAAAGATAAATGCTCCCTTTTTTCCTGATGAAAGATAGGCTGCCGGTTCGGCCACCGCCGATATTCCAAGGGTTTTTTTGACAAAGTCCGAACCTTCAAAATCTCCCTCCACGGTTTTTATTTCCTCCCGGGAGATGATCCTTAAGGGCCGGTTAAATGCTTTAATGCCTTCCAGTATTCCCGGTTCCTTTTCTTTCACGTCAACCGTGGCAAAATGTTTAATACTTAAGGGGCTATATTCGAACTCCTGCAGCACCGATTTAATACTAGTTTGTACATGGTCCGCGGAAATATTTTTCCGGGCCCCGATGCCGATAATTAAATTCTTCGGATATAGTTGAATGGACTCTCTTTTAGTGGAATCGAGTTCTCGTAACTGCTTTCGATTGCTGATGATGATCGCTCCACCGATACTCTCCCGAACCTTATTAAGTAACTGATCCTTATCACAAGGCACTACGGAAAAGTATTTTTCCACCCAATCCGGTAAAGGGACTTCGGTAAATACGGTTACCGGTTCATCATTTACTATTTTTGCGCTAAGTCTGGTGGCGGCGTCAAAGTCATCGAAGACAAATCCCAACTTCTTCGACAGCATATCCACGGCGATTTTTCCCTGGACATCGGAGGCGGTGGTGATTACCGGTGTGGCCTTCAGTCTTTCTGCCAGCAGTAGGGCCGTTTCATTGCCTCCCCCCAGATGCCCTGAAAGGAGGGGAATGATAAATTCTCCCTTCTCATCCATCACGATCACTGCGGGGTCTTTGGATTTATGCTCCATAAGACCCTCTAAGCTTCGTACCACGATTCCTGTGGCCATAATGAAAATCATGCCCTCGTGTTTTTTGTAGATGGACTTGACGAAAGATTTAAAAGGCCGGTATATGGATTCGATATTTGAAAGATCAAAAACATTGCTGGTATTAGCTACGCCTGGATTTCCCAAGTCATCCGGCACTTCTTGCTCTATAATTTCGTTTCTATAGGAATTAAGAATCTTCTCCGGAGCGTAAAGGGTACCGTTCCCTCTTAATGCCTCCTTAACCCGAAGTCCTAAGTGAAGACTGTTTCGGGTCAGGGTAATAACTGCCCAACTCATTTTTTCCCCTCACGGTACTCATGGGTAAATTCCGGATGGTACAGCTTTGACAGTTCGTACTCCTCTCCGAGAAAACGTCCCACAAGGATCTGTGCGGTTTTTGTGATTTTTGCGCCCTTCACTTTTTCTGCGATATCCTCCAGGGTTCCGATTACATGCTTTTCGTCCTCCCAGGTGGCCCGTTGTACCACGGCAATCGGCGTATTCGCCGGGTAGTGGGTTCGAAGCTTTTCCACTACGCCCTCGATCATTTGAACCGACAGAAAAATCGCCATGGTGGACTGATGCCGAGCGAGACTTTCCAGTTTTTCCAGTTCCGGCACCGGAGTTCTTCCCTCCAGCCTTGTTAAAATTACGGTTTGGCTGACACCGGGCAGGGTTAACTCCCGGTTTAGGGACGCCGCCGATGCGGTAAAGGAACTTACCCCGGGAATAACCACGGAGCGAATGCCTTTTTTCTCCAGGGCATCAATCTGCTCTTTGATCGCGCCATAAATCGTTGGGTCCCCCGTATGTACCCGCACCACCATTTTCCCTTCTTCCAGGGAGCGTTCCGTTACATCCAGCACCTCATCCAGGGTCATGGAGGCACTGTTGTAAAGTGTTGCTTCCTTCTTTTTACAGTCCAGAATTTCTACATTTACCAGGGATCCGGCATATATAATCACATCTCCCTTTTTTACAAGGTTTTGTCCCTTTACGGTAATCAGTTCCGGATCCCCGGGACCGGCTCCTACAAAATAGACGGTTTTCATTGAAATACCTCCTTTTTCTTGATCAGCATCGTTGATAAATAGGGCACTTGTCCTTTGCTTAGCTTCGAGATATCATAACTTATATTCTGTTCCCGTTGACTTACATGGGAGATCAGTACAAAATTTCGTTCTAATCCCTGCTCTTTTAGAACCTCTTGTATCGCTTCTGGATCCGTGGAAACCTTCATCACCACGAGATTATCAAAGATACTCAGAGCTGATCGTAAGCCCTCTCCTTTTTTTTGCATCGGGTACACTCCTAAGGATTCCGTATCCAGGGTCAGGCTTTTGTTGATGGCGGAGCCCAGGGCTGAAAAGGCGGTAATTCCCGGAATGGTCTCAACGGAAATATTCTTTTCCAGCAGTCTCGGCACCATATACATATAAGTACTGAAAACACTGGGGTCTCCCAGGGTTAAAAAGGCCACCTCACCGTAATTATCCAGTAGGTTTTCGATCCTTTTTCGATTATCCTCCCAGGTAAGCTCCAAGGCTTCGGGATCCCTGGTCATGGGAAACACCAGGGATTCAACATGGACATCCTCACGGATATAGGGCTTTGCAATTGTTAAAGCAATGCTTTCCTCCCCTTTTTTACCTTGGGGCGTAACGATGGCCGAAACCTTTTTTAACACGTTAACCCCTTTTATCGTAATCAGCTCCGGGTCTCCCGGTCCGACACCGATGCCGTATAGTTTTTTCATTGGGATTCCCCTTTCTTTGTAGCGGATAATATGTAAATCGGGTTTTCCGCCTTCATCATGGTTAAATTTCCCACGCTATGACCCTTATTTATGGCAACTTGAATAATTTCAATGTCCCTGTAATCATGAATCTTTAGCAATTCATGGGCCAAACTGAGATTTTCCAAGGTCAGTACATTGATCACCAGTCGCCCCTCGGGTCGTAGTTTTTCCCGTAACACCTCGAAGATCTCTTTCATGGCACCCTTAGTGCCTCCGATGACCACGCCGTCCAAAACCGGTAAGTCTTCCAACGCCTCCGGAGCTTTTCCATGATGCACCTGTAAATGATCCACGGAAAACTTCTCCCGGTTTTTGCGGATCAGTTGAACACCCTCAGAATTCATTTCCACAGCGTGGACGTCTCCCTGTTTTCCCACAGCAATGGCCATTTCCACGGAAATACTGCCGGAGCCCGCTCCGATATCCAAAAGGGTTTCCCCGCCTTTGAGGCGAAGTTTGTTTATAGTAATGCCTCTTACCTCTTCTTTGGTCATCGGGACCTTGCCCCGAAAAAACTCTTCGTCGGGAATCCCCCGATATTGTCTGCTATTTTCCATAGTTTTCATTTTCCAACACCACCACACACAGATTATAATTTCGATTGGATACTTCCGATAAAAGACCGCTGGTAATTTTCTCATCGGGGTAGGTCAGTTTTTCCCCGATATGGATTTTTACGCCCTGAAGGATTTCTTTCTTTTTCGGATCCTGCTCCGCTTTCTGGTACAGTTCTTTTTTGATTGCCTCGGGAGTATGCTTCTGATCCGTCAGGAAAAAAGAGTAGGGGTGATGATAGACCGCCGCCTCCAGATCTCCGGTCTTTCCGTGAAGACTCCCTATGTACGCATTTTGCCAGGGAATATTCAGTCTTGCGAAAAATACCTGCAT
>PWEO01000122.1 GCA_003553525.1 Clostridiaceae bacterium | reverse complement strand
CAGAAGAAGAAGGTCTTTAAATATCCATTTAAATGGCCTTCCTGCATTCATTGAGCTTTGACACTATATGACGTAGAGGTCTTCCCTCATCTACATTAAGCAAAACCTTAATCCGGTAGTGCCTGTTATACCCATTGGCGTGTCTCCACATTTCTGAGCAGTAGACTGTGTTCATATAGTAGCCTCACCTAACAAGGATATTCAATTTCTATGGAAATTATAACATTCTTCCCCGGGGTTTGGCAATAAGTTCTTAAGGCTTTTATCCTGCTGTTGTCGATATTTCTTTGCTTTTTTATGTTTTCCTGCTATGATATACTTATGTCAAGTGCGTTCAAACAATTCTGAAGAATGGAGTGTTGATTATGAGTTCTATTACTATTGTGACCGACAGTACCGCCTACATAGAGTCTTCCTACCTACAGGAACATAAAATCCATCGTGTACCCCTATATATCAATTTCGAAGGAGAAACCACCCCGGAAGGTCTTCCGGGAGAATTCGATGAGTTCTATGCTCAACTGGAAACCTCTCATAGCTTCCCTACCACCTCTCAACCCTCCACCGGGGATTTTATCAAAACCTTCGAGAAGATTTTCGAGGAAAATCCTGACGGGGAAATTATTGCCCTGACCATTTCTTCAAAGCTCAGCGGCACCTATAACAGTGCCTGTTCCGCGGCGGAAATGACGGCGCCGGAAAAAATAAGCGTTATTGATTCCCTGTCCTCCGTAGCAAACCTGCATCATTTAGTCAAAATCGCCGGACAGCTCATTGTAGAGGGCCATAGCCGGGAAGACATTGTAAAAACCCTGGAATCCCAGAAAAAACGGGCCAAGGTCTATGTGACCGTAGGGACCTTGAATTTTCTTAAAAAAGGCGGGCGCCTCTCGGGATCTCAAGCGGCACTGGGATCCATGTTCAATATTAAGCCCATTATCACCCTGGAAGAAGGGATTCTCCGTCCCATTGATAAAGTACGGGGAAAGAAAAAAGCCTTGGATAAAATGGTTTCCATGATTATTGAACGACCCACTCATTTATCCATCTGTCATATCAATGCCGACGACGAAGCCCAAAGCCTAAAACAAAAGCTGGAAGAAAAACACCCGGAGCTTTCCGTAGGCATAGAAATCATCGGCCCTGTAATCGGTGCCCATTTAGGCCCGAAGGCCATTGGGTTTTGTTACCTTTATTAATGAAAAAACATTATTGCCATAAGCATTGATGAAAAAAGCTCCCGAGGACCTGCGGTCCTTAGGAGCTTTTGTGTTTTTGTCATCTTGATTTTTTCTGTATGCTGTAGTACATTAGTTATATTAAAATTTCCCTAATCGAGGTGTCACGAATGGAAGTATTAACCACCGCTCTATATTTAATATTTGAATGGGTTCGCACATTTTTGATCTTTTCATTAATGGATCGGATCCTGGTAAAACGCAGCTTTAAGGAGAGCCTGAAAACCCACGATACCTATTTATTATCTTTGATCGTTGCGGCCTTTTTGCTGATTGCCAGAGCCCGATCCCTAAGCTTTTTCTCCTTTGTTCTTTGGTCCCTGGTTGTGGTTGTCTCCTATCTACCCATCAAGCTGATCTTTCACAGGGTATTGAAAAACTAAACCTGATTCCCTTCACTCCACCACTTCAAAATAACGGAAAGCTTTCTCTCCACGAAAACCTTCAATGATCATTTCATCATGAAAGTTGATTTCCACCTCAATGCCGTCCTCTATCATCATGTCAAAAATAAAAGTGCTGTACTCCACATACTGTTTCAGCTCCCCAGGATTTCCAATACTTCTTACTATATAGGGAGGGGCAATAGGGGTGCTGTTTACATTAATATGGTTCCCCGCCAAGGTAAGCTCTGTGCGGTCCACAATGCGGTGGTCATTCACCTCGAAGGCTTCTCCCCCGAAAACCCGGAGTTCATTAAGAAGATTGACCAGATATTTCTTGTATTCCACGATCATAGCAATATTTTCATCCCCGGCGCTGCTAAGAATAATTTCAATCCCCGGACCGGAAACATCAGGCCTGCCCGCTAACATTTCAAAACTTCGTATCTCCTGTCTTAAGGTAGTCAAGGCCAAATTTTCAGCAGGAAGATTCGCTTCAAAGTATTCCACATCTTCTTGAACTTGCCTGATCCGTTCACGAAGGGTGTTGTTTATACTTTGCAGTTCCTCTATCTCCTTTTGATAGGCCATTTCCGCCGTGCTTTCCTCCGCTGCCGAGGGATCTTCAATGGAGAACAGTAAACCGATGGACAGTCCCACCAGGGAAAAAATAAGCAATACAATCCATTTATACTCCTTCACGGTCCCCACACCTTCCTTTCCTCTCGATCGAAGCCCTCTGGGCTATAAAATTAGTCCTAAGCGGTCCTTTACACGGTCCATGGTTTTCTCCGCCCGACTTCTTGCTTTTTCTGCTCCCATTTTAGAGACTTTCAGCAGATGATCGGGGTTTTCCATATATCTTTTGTACTCTTTTTTAAAGGGTTGTAAATGATTTACCGTAACCTCCGCCACGTCTTTTTTCAGTTTTCCGTATCCTCCGCCCTCAAAGTGGGCAATGGCCTTTTCCACAGAAATCCCTTCCATCGTGGCATAAATGTTGATCAAATTTTTTACTCCAGGCTGTTCATCCCGGTAGCGGATCTCATTTTCACTATCCGTAACCGCCCGTTTAATTTTCTTTTCAATAACCTTATCCTCGTCCATTAAAAAAATGGTTCCCTGTTGATTTTCATCGGATTTGGACATTTTTTTCTCCGGTTCCTGCAAACTCATGATTCGGGCTCCGGCTTTGGGAATATAAACCTCGGGCACTTCAAAGGTTTCTCCATAATGGTTGTTAAAGCGCAGGGCAATATCCCTGGAAAGTTCCAAGTGCTGCTTTTGATCTTGTCCTACGGGCACCAGATGGGTATCGTATAATAAAATATCCGCCGCCTGTAATACCGGGTACGTAAACAGTCCGGCATTGATGTTATTTTTATGCTTTTCCGATTTTTCTTTGAATTGAGTCATCCGGCTAAGCTCGCCCATATAGGTGTTGCAGCTTAAAATCCAGGCTAATTCCGAATGCTCTTTTACTTGGGACTGAAAAAAAACGGTGTTTTTTTCCGGATCCAAGCCTGCGGCTAAGTACTGGGCAAAAAAGGACAGGGAAATTTTTTTAAAATCCTTCGGGTCCTGTCGAACCGTTAGAGAGTGTAAATCCACAATGGAAAAAAAGGAATCATACTCCTCCTGCAGTTTTCTCCAGTTGCTTACCGCTCCTATGTAGTTCCCTAGGGTTAGACTCCCCGTGGGCTGAGCGCCGCTAAATATCACTTTTTGTTTTTGATTGTTCATTTTCTCCACCTGCCTTGTCATATTTTTCTAGGATTCATAGTCCTCAACGATCTCCTCAAAACTTCTCGGGTTCTGCAACTCTTCCAAATACCGTACCCGTTCTTCCAGTTCAAGAATTTTGTTGATCAGATACTCCTCCTCAATGGAATTTTTCTGTTTATCCTGCTTTTTCCCGAAGTAATTTAACACCATATAAACCACGACTACGGGGGTGATCAGCATGAACATTACTAATAGGATACTTATCAGTTGAAAATTGGAAGTAGGCATACTAAAACTCCTCTGCACTTTATCGAATGAATTATCCATCATTATACCATATTTTCTTCATTAAAAAACAGATATAGCCTTCGTTTTTCTTAATTTTATGCTATAATTTGAATACTACTGATATTTGCTACAGAACATAAAGGAGGTTGTTATATTGAAAGGCACCATTGTTAATACCTGGCTTGACAGTTTGGAAAAGTTATTCGGAAAAGAAGTCCTGCAGGACACCCTGGAGGCGGTTCAGTGGAACCGGGAAGAGATCATCTCTCCCCTGGATGATATTGAAGATAAGGAGATTTTCAAAGTATTTGATCACCTCTCCAAGAAGACCGGTAAAAAAGCCGAGGATATTTGGAAGGACGTGGGGCGCCAAAACATTGTAACCTTTCATAAGTGGTTCCCCTCTTACTTCCAGCGTTACAGTCTAAAGGGTTTTTTAACCATGATGGATGATGTACATAGTCAACTGACAAAAATCGTCAAGGGTTCCAACCCTCCCCGTCTCGTAGCCAAAGAGCTTAGTGACAAAGAAGTGGAAATACATTACCGTTCCAAAAGAAACCTTAGCAGCTATTTCCTTGGACTCTTGGAAGGCAGTGCCAAGTTTTTCAATGAAAAATTGGAGTATAAAATCCTGGATTCCGGAGTGGATAATGAAGGAAAACATTTTATGCGGGTACACCTTATTTTTGAAAAAAGTCCGGATCAGACCATTTCCAAAAGTTCGTCTAAAATCTTCGGTCTCGGCTTCATTCGGGATCTCCCTTTAAAAATTTCTTTGTTCAGTACCCTTATGGTTTTCTTAACCACCTTGGTACTGCAAAACACCCTGTCGGATTTCCAATGGAGTCACGGGCTCCTGATCACGGGGGTTGTTTTTGTTGCGGGCTATCTCAGCGCTCATTTCGTTACGAGTCCCACCCAGCTCTTTAAAAAAGAGCTGGACAAAATGAAAAACCTGGACTTCGGAAGCAAAACCCATCTTCAGACCAATGATTTGGTTGAAGACATTAACCGGGACTTAATCGAAGTAAAGGAACGCCTGAAGAAGGATTTTCTGTTTTTAAAGGGCGGTACCGACGATATGAATAATTTCGTAGAACGTTTTTCCGATATCGCAAAGAACATGAAAGAATTATCCTCTTCCATCGACGGAATTGTTAACGATGTTGCGGAAAGTGCTTCCAGTCAGGCGGAAGAAACGGAAAATGCAGTAGTGATACTGGATACCAATATCTCCACCGTAAATAACATTGTAAGAGATGAGACGAAGATGAAAGACGAACTGGAGGATGCAGTAAGAAGCTTAAAGTTATCCTTCGGTGAAATTCAGGATGTAAACCGGCGAATCAACGGGGTGAAAGATAACTTCGCCCATGTTAATCGGGAAGGGAAAGAACTGGCCTCCGAGGCCCGTGAAATCATGAACATCAGCAGTACCGTGGAAGGTATTGCGGACCAGACCAATTTACTTGCACTGAATGCAGCCATCGAGGCTGCCAGTGCCGGAGAACACGGTCGGGGCTTTACCGTGGTTGCGGAAGAAGTCCGTTCTTTAGCGGAAAACTCCAAGGAGGCCGTAGGAGAGATTAACACCAAATTAGATTCCTTTATTACGAAAATTTCCACCTTTGTGGAACGGATTGAAACCCAATTTGAAAATTTAGAGGCTTCCAATCAAACCTTAGAGCGGGTTACCGTGGATAACGAAAGCTACACGGAAAAAATTTCCGGAGTTTCCCAAAGCATTGTTTCCTTAGTTACCCAGTTATCCGCTGAGACGGAAAAACTCACCGGCGTCGTGGAAAACATTCACTCCTTAGCTGCCATTGCCGAGGAAAACTCCGCTGCTTCTCAGGAGATGAGTTCCGGCGTAACCCAGTATTCGGAGAAAGTGAAGGATCTTTCTTCCAACATCGAAATGCTTCAAAAACTTACGGGGAATTTCCGGGAAGAGTTGAAAAAGTATCGCATTTAATATTTAGGAAAATAAACTTACACATAAAAAAGACCGGAAAGAAAAATCTTTTCCGGTTTTTTTATGTGTAAGTATTTTACGAATGATAAACCATTCCAGATTCTAAAGGTTTTTTTACAGACCCAGCAGCTCGTCTACCCGATCTTTATCGAATCCTGTGATTAACTCTTCATCGATTTGGATAACCGGTACCGCCATAATTCCTTTAGCCATTAACTCTTTCCTTGCCTCGGGATCCTTTTGTACATTTCGTTCTTGAAATTCCACATCGTTTTCAGCTAAATAGTCCTTAGCCGTATGACAGTGGGGTCAGGTATTACTTGTGTAAATTATCACTTTTTTAGACATAATAATCCTCCTTTATTAGACTCATTAATTCACTTTCAGGAAAACATTAAGATTTCCTATGGCATACTTACCCTTAGATTTGTAACTATAACATTTATTTCATGAAGTCCACAATAATCTTAATGGTTTTTTCCAATTCATCCCGATCTAATTCTTCATCCATCAAGCAGCTTTTTGTATGGTTCTCCATAATTACAATGCCTACCTTTTGAAGGGATGACTTAACCGCCGCCACTTGTAAGAGTATATCCTGACAGTTTTTTTCTTCCTCCACCATTTTTTCAATCCCTTGAATATGACCCTTTATCGTACGTAGGCGATTGATTACCGCTTTTTTTGTTTCCTGTTCCGACATCCTCATCACTACCCTTTCTTATCCCTGCCCTCAGGGGGGTAGTTTTATAGTAGTATGAATTTTAGAATTTGTCAATATGTCCCTCTGCAGGTCCTGCGGCAACTGTATTTTTTCCCGCTTTTTTTGCACGATACAAGTTTTTATCCGCCGCTTCCAGCAGCTTCCTGCTCTTTTTACTATCCTCGGGGAAAACGGCCAAACCGATGGATATGGTTGTAGAAATATTTCGAATACGGATTTTTCCAATGTTCTTTCGTATTCGTTCTGCAATACGGTAGGCTGTTTCCTGATTCGTATCCTTCAGTAGAATCATAAATTCCTCTCCCCCATAGCGCCCTACAATGTCCTCATCCCGAACACTTTTTTCCATAACCTCGCTGAACTTTTTGATAAACCGGTCCCCAAGAATATGGCCGTAACTGTCATTAATCTTTTTAAAATCATCGATATCCAACATCAATAACGCGAAGGGGGCTTTCGACTTTTGTCTGCTTTTACAGTACTCCTGAAAAAGGGTCAAAAAACTCTCTTTATTATACAAACCTGTGAGTCCGTCGGTTCGAACCTCGGATTGTAAACGGTCGATATAATTAATATTTGACAGAATTAAACCGATATGACCGCCGATAATTTTCAGGAATCGAATCTGCTCCGTGGTGAAAATTTCATACTGACCATTATCCACATACATAACGCCCAATGCCTCTCCTTGAATATTGAGTATAGGCACCGTGACGTTTGAGTAAACATTCAGCTTTTTCGCCAGTTCCGGATCGCATCTCGGATCCGTCCTTGCATCATAAACAATCACCGGTTCTTTGGTTTCCAATGCCAAAATCCCCGTGTGGTCATCCATTTGCTCCCTGTCTATCGGATACTTGATCCCTATTTCGGGTTCTAAGAAATTCGAGTAATAGGGAAGCAGGTGTTCCTTTTTTTTATCCAAAAGGGCAATGGTGCATTTTTTCATGCCGATGGCTTTCGGTATGTTGTCCACCATTTCCTTCATAATCTGATTGATATTAAATTTACGGTTCTGAAAAAGCAAAATATTTTCCAGATAATTCATCCTAAACAGAACTCTCTCAAAGGTTTGATTGCTGTTTTGAATCCGGGAGAAAAATGCGGTCAGCTCCTTTGCGGCAAATTTTCCGAAGGCTTGAACCGCAAGAGAAAGTTCTTTATTTCCCGTTACATATAAAAGCAGAAGATTGTTGAATTCTCCCCGGGAAACCACGGGAATTGCATAAACCTCATTCATAAGAAATAATTCTCGACTATCTCCGAAGTACGGATCAATTTCTTTTTCTCCTTTTAAAAACATGGGGTTATGGTAGTCCTCCAAGGGGCGATCAATAGGTATTGGAGTACCTGAATTCTCATGTTTATCGGAAACTTTATTGACCACCGCTTGATTTTTATCCACTTTAAAATCATAGAATAACACCTCTGCACCAAAGCGGGATTTAATAAATCTCCCTACCAGATCAATTCCTTGATCTTTATCATGTTGTCGATTAAGAACCCGGGAAACTCGTAAAAATTCTCTTTCCAATTCCTGAAAATTCATAGCCATCTCTCCTTTGAATATTTAAGCGGATTTTTCAGTCTACGGCGAACCCTTCATAACTAATGAAATAAGAATGGGTGTCTTCTTTCTTAAATGTAAATACACAAATTTCCACTTATTTAATCATATCATAAATTTATTTTATCAGGGAATTCTTTCATTGACAGATCTTTTTAGATCTGTTATATTTTTAGGAACGCAAGCCTTTAATTTAGTCCTGTGAGACTAAAAAGGGAGTTCCGCTCCCTACCAACTTCAAGGGAGGAATATAAATGAACCAAACTGTCAAACATTTAGTAGACCCCAACGATTTTACCGTGGAGGAGATCAACCAGGTCATCGACCTGGGACTGAAAATCCACAGTAACCCCGCACAATACGCCCGTCTCTGCGAAGGAAAAATCCTTGGCCCCCTGTTTTATGAACCCAGCACCCGTACCCGCCTTAGTTTTGAATCCGCAATGTTGCGTCTTGGAGGACAAGTCCTCGGATTTTCCGATGCCAATACCTCTGCCGTTAAAAAAGGGGAGAGTCTTGCCGATACCGTCCGTGTCCTGGATGATTACTGCGATGCCTTAGTCATGCGTCACCCTATGGAAGGGGCTCCGAAATTGGCCTCCGAATACTCTACCGTACCGGTGATCAATGGTGGAGACGGCGGACACCAACATCCTACCCAGACCTTAACGGATCTGATTTCCATTAAATATTATAAAGGGCATATCAGCAACTTGAAAATTGCCATTTGCGGTGACTTATTATTCGGTCGAACCGTACACTCCTTATTGAAAACCCTCAGTCGCTTTGAAAACATCACCTTTTACCTGATTTCTCCTCCGGAGC
Source organism: Clostridiaceae bacterium (assembly GCA_003553525.1). Classification (GTDB taxonomy): domain Bacteria; phylum Bacillota; class Clostridia; order Peptostreptococcales; family T1SED10-28; genus Isachenkonia. Next base: position 1,848 of record PWEO01000122.1, on the reverse strand, counting down.
TTAAAATTCCAAAACATCTAAAAGATTATTTACTGGACACCTATGATGTCTCTATTTCTGAATTTACGGATTTAGAAGACTGCATCGAAGAAGCGGATATCCTTTATATGACCCGAATTCAAAAAGAACGTTTCTTAAATGAAGAGGAATATATGCGTCTGAAGGACAGCTATATCCTTACCCGGGATAAACTCTCGGAAGCAAAATCGGATTTGATGGTACTGCACCCTTTACCCCGGGTTAATGAGATCCATTATGATGTGGACAGGGACCCCCGGGCAAAGTATTTTGAACAGGCAGCCTTCGGGGTTTATGTTCGAATGGCCTTAATATCAATTTTGTTGGAGGTGGCGGATCATGCTTAAGGTAACAGGCATTCAAAAAGGGATTGTAATTGATCATATTGCCAAGGGAAACGGAATTAAAATTTTCGAAAAACTGAATCTTGCAAAAGTAAATTACCCCGTGGTTCTTTTAATCAATGTTTCCAGTCAAAAGCTGGGACAAAAGGACATTATAAAAATACAGGACAACGTGGATATTGATTTTACCATGCTCGGACTGATTGATCCCAAGGCTACGGTCAACATCATCGAGGATGAAAAGATCGTCTCAAAAATGAGTTTGGAAATTCCTAAAGAAGTTACGGGGCTTTTCCAGTGCAAGAATCCCCGTTGCGTAACCTCTGTGGACGATTATGCGGTACCGAAATTCACCCGGGTGGAAAACGGAAAAATCCAGTATCGGTGCAATTACTGCGAAGAGCTTACAGAATATAAATTGTAGGAACTAACTTTTTTTCAAAATACCACTAAGTAAATATCCGGGATTACAAAAAAAACACATTAAAAGGCCTGAGAAAGTATTCTCAGGCCTTTTAATGTGTTTTTTATTACTATGTTTCTTTATATAATCTTCTATAAATAGTATGCTTCCGTTGATTCGATCACCTTAGGCCGCTTGATGGTTCATATTACAACGACCACTCCGCTACTGAACCGATCTTAGTTATACAAGGTTTAAGGTCTTAATACCTAGTGTTGTCAACTGTCCTCTCTTATAGATTTCGATGGTACTGAAGATGATTTTCCACGCCCTGATACTTTCCCCAGAGCTCTTTTAAATTGATGTGACGGGCAGTGTTTGAATGATAGCCTCCTGCTTTAAAGGCAAACTCCACGGAAAATCCAAGGGTTAAGGCAATCAGTATAGTCCCGAACCCTACGGGACCACCCATTAAAAAACCGACAAACAGTGCGGAACCTTCAATAATCCCTCGAATCAACCATACGGGCCGATTCGTTTTGCGTACCAGCCCTTCCATCAATCCGTCCCTCGGACCGGCTCCCAACTCCACCCGAAGATAAAAATAGGTTCCCCAGCCGATGAAAAATACACCGGTCAGAATCATGGCAACCGCTACAAATGAATTATCTGGAGTCGGTATAGTTACTAAGGCATCTAAAATATCAATAAACATACCGATAAAAACCATATTCATAATGCTGGCCAGGCCCGGAATCTGTCCCAGGAAAAAGGCTACGGTTAATATTAACAGACCCATCAACTGGGTTGCCTGTCCCATGGTTATAGGGAAGTAATTCGAAAGACCCACGTGAAAAACTCCCCAGGGTGCCATGCCCATCCCTGCATCCCTTGTTAGTAAAATTCCCACAGCAAAAAATATAAAACCTAAGAATAAGTTCGGGCTCTTGATTAACAAATCTTTAATCGTAATCTTTGCAGCTTTTGTCATTTTTGTCCCTTCTTTCTACTTCAAATTACTTTTTATCATTATATTTCATTTATCTTGATCTTACCCTTTAAATTATATTATTTCTTTTTTAT
>PWEO01000182.1 GCA_003553525.1 Clostridiaceae bacterium | reverse complement strand
GTTGCAACCCTAGGGGATGTATAATATAATTAAATCCAGTTATGTAGTAAATTAGAGGTTTTAGGGTCCCAGGACTCTTTCATTGGTTTTATAAAGGAGGAAAAAATACGGTGAACACAATAACATGGCTGGGCATCATATTGTGCCTTTCGCAATCCGCAGTATTATCAGGAGCCAATCTTGCCTTTTTCAGTATCAGTAAGATGCGTCTGGAGCTGGAAGTCAAAAGAGGTAACAGTAAAGCAAAAAAAGTGATGGAGCTTAGGAAAAACTCAAACTTTCTTCTGGTGACCATCCTATGGGCCAATGTTTCCATCAATGTGCTTTTAGCATTGTTGTCGGAATCGGTCATGACGGGCGTTTATGCATTTTTATTCTCCACAGTCCTGATTACTATTGTGGGAGAAATTCTTCCCCAGGCATACTTTACACGAAAAGCCTTGAACGTAGCCGCTTTTCTTTCGCCCCTGATTCGGCTTTATCAGGTCATATTCTATCCTGTGGCCGCGGTCACCGCTTGGGTGCTTGATCATTGGCTGGGGGAAGAGGTTATCAATTACTATAGAGAAAAGGACTTCGAAGAGCTGATTGCCATGCATATAAATGCCACAGATACGGAAATTCAAAAGGTGGAGGGCATCGGAGCAATAAACTTTCTTTCCATGGACGATCGTCCCTTGTCCCGGGAGGGCGAACCCGTGGATCCTAAGAGTATATTGAAGATCCCCTTTGAAAACGAGGACCCTGTTTTGCCCGATCGCAATACAAAGGAGGGCAAAGAATTTTTGCAAAAGGTCGATGCCTCCGGTCATAAATGGGTTATACTAACGGATCAACAGGATCAACCCCGACTGGTATTGGATGCGGATCATTTTCTAAGGGGTGTGATGTTTCATTCAAAGGATAACCGGGTATTGGAGGCTTGTCACAGGCCGATCATCATTAGAGACGAAAAAACTTCCATTGGTGAAGTGCTTCCCCGTTTTAAGGCGGGAGGCAGTAAAACCGAGGAGGACGTCATCGATGAGGATGTTGTGCTGCTTTGGGGCGGTGAAAGGCGAATCATAACGGGCACGGATATCCTGAGAAGACTATTAAGGGGCATTGTAAAAAAGCAATGAAATTCGTAGAAAAAAGTTCAAAAAGAGCGTAAGGATTTCACGGAATACTAAAAATCTTGGAGTTCCGGAAAAACTGTGATAAGATAGGGTAAAATTATTTTTGGAGGTGAAGAGGATGGAAGGAAAAGTCCAGTCCGTAGAAAGGGCATTAATCATTATGGAGACCTTGGCGAAATCCCAAGACGGATTAACGATTACAGAAATCAGCAACAAAATTGATCTACATAAAAGCACCGTGCACCGTTTATTGGGGACGTTGATAAAAATGGGATATGTGGCGCAAAATAAAAACTCCAGCACCTATGATATCACTCTTAAACTCTTTGAAATGGGTTATGATAAAGTCCAAAAAGCCGATGTGCTGGCCTTGGCAAAACCCTATATTAAGGAACTGATGACCATCAGCAAGGAAACGATTCATCTGGTTCTTCGGGAAAAGGCGGAAATCATTTACATTGATAAAGTAGAGTCGAAAAACACCATTCGCATGTATTCCAGCATCGGCCGCCGCAGTCCCGTATACTGCACTTCCGTGGGGAAAGCCATGCTTGCTTATCTGGATGGGGAAGAAGTGCGGGAGATTTGGGAAATGAGTGACATCCAAAAGCTTACGGAATATACCATCACGGATTACGATCAAATGTTAGCGGAACTCGAGGAAATAAGAACGCAGGGGTATGCCGTGGATGAACAGGAAAATGAACTGGGGATTCGGTGTATCGGGGCTCCGATTTTTGATCACAATGAGGAAGTTGTGGCGGCCATCAGTATTTCCGGCCCAGCCCTTCGGGTAACAAAAGAGCGCATTAAAGAACTGGGAGAAGCGGTAAAGCAGTACAGTCTTCATATATCAAGAGAACTTGGTTATCCAAAATAGGAGCCAGGTTTTTTTATTGAAAAAAAGTTTAAAGAACAAATTATAGACTATTTAGAAGTATGCAAAAGAATTTAAGACATTGTTGGAGCTAATAGGATTTTTTGGGGATTTGCAATTGATTGTATTTTCTATATAATGAAATTATATTTTACAATGTGAAATTAAGTTTCACTATATGAAACGAGGAGGCCTTTATGATACCTAAAATAAATACGTTGAACGAAATAACCAAAACCGGTGTGGTTGCCGTAATACGGGCAGAAACAGCGGAGGAGGCGGAGAAAATTGCCGATGCCTGTTTAAAAGGCGGCATCTCAGCCGTGGAGATCACCTTTACCGTACCGGGAGCTTCCCGGGTATTGGAAAGTTTACGGGAACGGTTTGCAGGAAAATCACTGATCCTTGGTGCAGGTACGGTTCTTGACAGTGAAACCGCTCGAATAGCCATCCTTTCGGGAGCCGAGTATATCGTAAGCCCGTCCTTTGACCGGGATACGGCAAAGCTTTGCAACCGATACCAGATTCCCTACATGCCCGGCTGTATGACCATCACAGAAATCGTACAAGCCATGGAAGCCGGCGCGGATATTATCAAAGTTTTTCCCGGAAGCGCCTTCGGTCCCGATTACATTAAAGCCATAAAGGGGCCTTTACCCCAGGCGGTACTGATGCCTACGGGAGGGGTAAGCCTTGAGAATGTGCAGCAGTGGATAAAAAACGGTTGCGTGGCCGTAGGCGTCGGCGGCGATTTAACCGGCGGGGCCAAAACCGGAAACTACGCCCTTGTGGAGGAAACCGCAGGAAAGTTTGTGGAGCAGGTAAGGATCGCAAGAGCAAAATAAAAAGTTCAGGTTAATAATTGCAACATAAAATATTAATTCTTGGAGGGATTCGATGAAAAAAGTAGTAACGCTTGGTGAGATCATGCTTCGTCTATCTACCCCGGGCAACAGTCGATTTGTACAATCGCAGGAATTTGACGTGAACTACGGTGGAGGAGAGGCCAATGTCTGTGTTTCGTTATCCAATTACGGATTGGACACTCGATTTATCACCCGTATACCGGATCATGAAATTGGTCAAAGTGCGGTGAATGCTCTTAGAAAATTCGGTGTGGACACCGACTACATTGTACGGGGAGGGGATCGTTTAGGGATCTACTTTCTGGAAACCGGGGCCTCGCAACGGGCATCCAAAGTAATTTATGACCGGGCGCATTCCGCCATTGCAGAAGCTTCGAAAGAAGCGTTTGACTGGGAAGAAATATTTAAGGGTGTGGACTGGTTTCATTTTACCGGAATTACTCCCGCACTTAGCGAAAAAGCGGCGGAACTTACCCTGGAGGCCTGTAAAGCGGCGAAAGCCATGGGTGTTACGGTATCCGTTGATCTGAACTATCGTAAGAAGTTATGGTCCCCGGAGCGGGCAGCAGAAGTAATGGGAACCTTAATGGAATACGTAGACGTCTGTATTGGCAATGAAGAGGACGCGGAAAAGGTTTTCGGAATCTCTGCAGCACAAACCGACATTACCAAAGGGGAAATCAATCACAGTGCCTATGAGGAAGTTGCAAAACAGCTGATCGAACGCTTCGGAGTGAAAGTGGTGGCCTCCACCCTGCGAGAGAGCTACTCTGCATCGGATAACGGCTGGTCCGCCATGTTGTATGAAGACGGAAAATCCTATTTATCAAAGAAGTATGACGTACGAATTGTGGATCGTGTAGGTGGCGGAGATTCCTTTGCCAGTGGACTGATCTACGGACTGGTAACCAAGATGGACAATCAGGAAGCCTTGGAGTTTGCCGTGGCGGCTTCCGCTTTAAAACATACGATTCCCGGAGATTTTAATCTGACTTCTAAGGATGAGGTCAAAACCCTAATGGAGGGTGACGGTTCGGGACGGGTGCAGCGATAAATTTTTTTATTCATAAAAGTTGTATGATAGGTTTAGGTCTAAAGTATCTTTATTTTGCTAAAACCTTAGATTAATTAAAATATTATTGCAATTTCATAATGAGAAATTTATAATAGGACTGTAAGTTGTCAGACAAGATCAATTTCTATGAAGATTTTCATTATGAAGGAGGGCTTCCTTTGCAGGAGAAAAACACCCATGTCAGTGATATCGTGTACCGGGGGATTGAAGAACGAATACTATCGGGGCAGTGGTCGCCGGGGACGAAAATCACCTCGGAAATTCAACTGGCCAAAAACTTCGGAGTTTCCAGAATGTCCGTTAGAGAAGCCATCGAAAAGATGGTGGCCTTAAATATTTTGACCAAGAAAAAAGGCGGGGGTACCTTTGTGAATGAGATCACTCCTTCCACCTATCTAAACGGATTGATTCCCATGATGCTTCTCAATAAAGACAATTTGCTGGATGTCCTGGAATTTCGAAGAATGATTGAAGTGGACAGTGTAAAAATGTGTGCAAAGCGGTGCGATGCTTCCACGATAAAAGCCTTGGAAGCCTGCTATGAAACCATGAAAAACAATCAAAATTCCACACCGGAGTTTGCCTATGCGGACTATCAGTTTCATATGGAGATTGCGAAGGGCACGAAAAACTCCATGGTAGTGAAAATCAACAGCCTTCTGACGGATCTTTGGACCCATCAGCAAAAAGAGTTGAATAAGTATTTGGGTTCCGAAGGAGGCATCGAGGATCATGGGAAAATTCTTGATGCTTTGAAATCCCGGGATTCGGAACTGGCTTCCATTTATATGAGAAGGCACATCGATCGGACGATCGACGATATCGAAAAGATTTTGAAGGACAGGATCAATCAGAAGCCGGCGGAAGAGGGTTCTGAGGAAGGATGGTGCAGATCATGATCACAAATATTGTATTAGGGGTTATCGGGCTCTTTTTTTCCATCGCAGCCTACACACAGCTTGCAGGGTTGCCTGCACAGTCGGCAATGTTTCCACGGATTACGATTGTAGGAATGGGTATTGCCAGCTTGTTGCTAATTGTGGATACTCTATGGAAACACAGCAAAGGTAAATTTAAATCGGAATCCGGCCTTACAAAGGAAATCATATTGTTTCAAATAGTGATTCCCGGAGCCATGCTGTTCGCTACGTACTTTTTATTAAGGCTGTTCGGATTTTATATATCTTCTTATTTATTAGTACTGGCCGTGTATTTTTACCAGACGAATCGGGCCAAAGGGGTTAAACTCTGTCAAATGCAAATGCTTAAAGGCTTAGGGGTAGCCTTGGTAATTACCGGGGCGATGTACATCATCTTTACCATGCTATTGAGTCTTCCTGTACCACGGGGAAGTATCATAGGATAAATAAAATTATTAAGGAGGAAAGTAAATGAAAAAGAAACTGATTTTATTGTTAGCCGTAACATTAATGTTTTCCCTGGTAGCAATCGGATGTAATGACAATGGTGGCGACGGGGATGTCTATCCTAACGGTACCATTGAAATTATCGTTCCTTACAGTGCCGGTGGAGGCGGGGATACCGTTGCAAGAATTCTTGCCGACGCCCTTAGCGACGAATTGGATGCACAAATCAATGTGATCAACCGTGAAGGTGCCGGTGGAGAACTGGGAATTGCTGAAATAGCAGCCAGCGAAGCGGACGGTTACACCCTTGGTGTATTTGGTTACCCGGATAACTTTGTTCTTGAGCACACTCGTGACACAGACTTTACTTTTGACGATTTAGAGTATCTTGGAGCCTTTGATGATATGCCCATGGGAATTTTCGCAGGTCCCGGTAGTGACTTTGAGACCATCGAAGACATCGTAGCCTATGGACAAGAGAACCCGGGAAGCATTGCAATTGGAGAATCCGGTGCATTAGGACTGTTGCATGTACTGGCTTTTTCCGATCACTTGGGAATTGAAACCACTCCGGTAAACTACGAAGGTGGAGGAGAGTTGATGAATGCAATTCTTGGAGGACATGTAGACTTAGCGTCCACATCATCCATGAGTCATGATCCGATTAAAGACGGTGGAGGACACCCGATCGGATTTGCAGCAGCGGAAAGAATGGATATGTTCCCCGACGTTCCCACCTTTAAAGAACTGGGTTATGATTTGGAAATGGGAGTATCCAGAGTACTGGTTGCCCCGGCGGGACTTCCTGAGGAAATCCGTGACGTACTAACGGAAGCCCTGGATAATATCGGAAACGATCCTGAACTGAAAGAGCGATTTGAAAATGCCGCCTTACCATACCGATATTTAGATTACAATGATGTAAATGAAGTTCTTGAAAGATCTAATAATACCTTAGCACCGGTTATTGAACGAAACAGTGAAAGATTTCAGTAGAATTATAGCAAAGATACATTACTTTCTTTTTAATAGTTAAACAGTAAAAAGGTTTTAAACAGACAGCTACAACTAGGCAAAGGTACTGTCGTGATCGTAAACGGCAGTACCGGAGCTTGTAAACAGTAGATAATTCGGGGTTTTTAGAGGAGGCAATATATGGATTCGCTGCAGATTTTTTTAGGAATATTATCACCGGCGGTATTGCTGGTTATTTTTTTCGGAGTACTGATTGGAATTATCGTAGGAGCCATTCCCGGACTTAACGGCGCTATCGGAATTTCTTTGCTGCTTCCCATCACCTTTACCATGGAGCCGCAGATCGGGCTGTTACTTTTGGGTGGAATTTACATGGGGGGAATGTATGGAGGGTCCATCACCGCCATTCTTTTAAATGTACCGGGGGATGTGGTTGCTGCCCCTGCGGCAATGGAAGGATATCCCCTTACAAGACAGGGGAGATCAAAAGAAGCACTGTACTATTCTATTTTTTCCAGTATGTTCGGAGGAATCATCGGCGTACTGATCTTAATCTTTTTCCCCCCGCCCTTAGCACGGTTTGCCCTGCAGTTCGGACCGGCGGAAATGTTTTTCATTGCCCTTAGTGGTCTGGTGGTTATCGGAGCATTAGGCGGAAATATTTATAAGTCTTTATTCGCAGTTTTCTTCGGCTTGTTTATCAGTACTATTGGGGTGGACGCAATTACAGCATCCCAACGATTTACCTTAGGAAATATCAATCTTCGTTCGGGAATCTCTGTGGTTCCTGTGGTATTAGGACTGTTCTGTCTTGCGGAGATGTTTTTAAATATCGGAAAAAAATCCAGTGAAGTGGTTACTTATAAAGAACAGGATATCAAACGGATGACGGTGATCAAAGATATTATGAGACATAAAATGCTGGTCATCAAAGGCTCACTCATCGGTACCTTTGTGGGACTGTTGCCGGGAGTGGGAACGACCCTGGCGGTATTCTTATCCTACGGAGAAGCCAAACGGGTATCGAAAAAACCCGAGGACTTTGAAAATGGAAATGTAGAAGGGATTATCGCGGCGGAGTCGGCAAACAATGCGACGGTGGGTAGTACCATGGTACCGCTGCTTGCCCTTGGGGTTCCCGGCAGTCCCACCACGGCCATTATCGCGGGAGCACTGATTATTCACGGAATTATCCTAGGACCCAGCCTATTTGTTCAGCGGCCGGATGTTGCCTACACCTTCATTTTCGGAATGCTACTTACCGTAGTGGCCATGACCCTTATCGGTGCTTTCGGAATAAAATATTTCGCCTATATTCTGAAAATTAAAATGGAGTACATTGTTCCGACGGTACTGGTATTTACTCTTTTTGGTGCCTATAGTTTACGAAATAACGTATTTGATGTGTTGATTGCGATTATTCTTGGCGTTTTAGGGGCGGTCTTTAAAAAGACCGGAGTTCCCTTGGCCCCAATTATTATCGGAGTGGTCCTCGGTGGACTCATTGAGACCAATCTGGTTCGGTCCATGACCATCGCCGGAGCCCGACAAATTTCACTGCTGCAGTACATGCTGACGAATCCACTGGCTATCGGTCTGTTGGCGCTGGTATGCGTGATCTTTTACGTGGTGATTAAAATGCGGGTGAAAACCCAATAATCGAAAATCCCTAGAATCAGCAGCAGTATTTAAGGAGGCAAACAATGTTAAAAAGTCAGGAAATCAGAAAGAAAGCCCCGGAAATGGATCCCCTGCGTATGGGTATGGGATGGACCGTTGAAGAGCTTAACCGACCCCAGGTAATCATTGAGAGCACCTTCGGCCAAAGCCATCCGGGAAGTGCACATCTGGATAAACTAGTAGAGGCAGCCTATGACGGTGTTTATGAAACCGGTGGAAAGCCGGCGAAGTTTTTTGCAACGGATATCTGCGACGGACAGGCCCAGGGCCATGACGGTATGAACTACTCCCTGGCTTCCAGGGAGTATATTGCAAATATGATTGAAATTCATATCGGGGCCACCCCTTACGACGCGGGAGTGTTTATTGCCAGCTGTGACAAAGGAATGCCGGCCCATCTTCAGGCGATTGCCAGAATGAATATTCCATCCATCGTACTTACGGGAGGGACCATGAAGGCGGGGCCGGGAATGCTTACCTTAGAACAGATTGGAACCTACAGTGCGAAATATGAACGAAAAGAAATAACGGAAGATGAGTTTACGTACTTTAAACACAATGCCTGTCCTTCCTGTGGCGCCTGTTCTTTTATGGGAACGGCGGGAACCATGCAGGTAATGGCGGAAGCCTTGGGACTCGCCCTGCCGGGTACGGCCTTTATGCCGGCGACGGCGGATGAGCTTCGGGTGCATGCGGAAAACACGGGAAAACAAGCCATGAAACTGATTGAAATGGATTTAAAGCCGAGGGATATCATGACGGAAAAAGCCTTTGAAAATGCCATCATGGTCCATGCGGCGGTGGCGGGTTCATCCAACTCCCTGCTGCACATTCCAACCATTGCCCATGAACTGGGGATTGAAATTGAACCGGACCGTTTTGATAAAATCCATCGGAAAATTCCATTTATCCTCAATGTACGGCCCAGCGGCGCGTACCCCGGAGAATATTTCTGGTATGCCGGGGGTGTACCGGGCGTAATGGAAGAAATCAAGGAACATTTGCATCTTGACGTGATGACGGTAACGGGAAAAACCCTGGGTGAGAATCTAAAGACCCTGAAAGCGGAAGGGTATTACGAGAAATGCTATCAGGAGCTAGCCAAAAGAAAGGTTACGAAGGAAGATATTTTAAAAACCGCAAAGGAGCCCATTAAAAAAGAGGGGGCCATTGCTATTTTAAAAGGAAACCTGGCACCGGAAGGGGCTGTGGTAAAACATTCGGCCATTTCTGAAAAGATGATGACGGCGAGACTGATTGCCAGAACCTTCGATAGTGAGGAAGCAGCCATCGAAGCCGTGCTGTCGAAGAAAATCAAACCCGGGGATGCAGTATTTATAAGGTATGAAGGGCCCAAGGGCTCCGGCATGCCCGAGATGTTTTATACCACGGAGGCCATCGCTTCCGATCCGGAACTGGCATCAACTACAGCCCTGATTACCGACGGACGGTTCTCGGGAGCGACGCGGGGACCGGCCATCGGCCATGTATCCCCGGAGGCCAGTGAAGGGGGCCCCATTGCCTTAGTAGAAGAAGGGGATATCATTGAACTGGATATACCCAATCGCGGATTGAATATCGTCGGGGTGAAAAGCGAGGAAAAAGACGTGGACACCATGACACGGATATTAAAGAAGCGAAAAGATCACTGGGTAAAACCCAAACCGAAGTATACGAAAGGGGCCCTGGGGGTCTACACCAAACTTGCAGTTTCCCCTATGAAAGGCGGCTACATGGAGTAACAGCCCTTCCTTAAAATAATATAAATGAAAATCAAGAGAGACGAAAGGTCGGTTCATCATGAGCCAAAACCCTTCGTCTTTTTTGTCTGAGGTTTCGTCGATCAAGATCATCATCGACAGCATAAATAATCAGAGTGTCTCCCGGATCTGGGAGACAATCGGCTCCCACAGGAAACCCGAGATTCCAACGTCTTTTCCAGAACAATTTCATGTTAGGCTGAAGGGTTACTTGAAAGGCCTTGTCTGATATAATAGATGAATACTACTACTCATGAAGGAGGTCTTTAATCATGCTTGGACCCTTAATCAAAAAACATCGTCTGGATAAGAACTTAAGCCAGGAATCCCTCAGCCAGGGGATTTGCTCCGTTTCCTACTTAAGCAAAATTGAAACCGGACAGACCGAGGCCAGTTATGAGATTCTTTCTTTGCTGCTTCATCGATTGGATATCCCCATGCCCGAAACCATAGAAGCCTTGGAGGAAATACGGGGAAAAATTCAACAGGGGATCAAAGCCCTGCTTTTTAGCGACCACGAACATAAAAACAGAATTCGAAAAGATCTGGAGAATATGAAAGAGCTTCTATCATCCTCCCCCTTAGCCGTTGATTGGCATATCTTTCAAGGGTATCTTGCAATGGAAAATCATGACCTGGGGGACATCAGGAAATCCCTAAGTTCCCTGGAGACGTATTTTAGCTATTTTACGGAGAATCAACGTTACCATTACTATGTATTAAAAGGGCTTTTCGAAATTGAGGAAGTCCGTTTTTCTTCTGCCCTGGAGGCTTTCAAAAAAGCCCAGTCCACTAAAAGAGACGGAAATATCCTAAGTCATATAGCCATTACCTCTTTTTATCTTGGGGATTACGTCACCACCATCAGCTTAGGACGGGAAGCCTATCAACTGTTAATGGAGGAGGGAAACCTGCAGCAGGGCATTCAACTGAGTATCATTATTG
>PWEO01000088.1 GCA_003553525.1 Clostridiaceae bacterium | reverse complement strand
TCTTGTTTTTTCCTTAGATACACCCATTATAACATCTTTATCAGTTTTTCAAAGGTTTTTTCCGATTAATCCTATATTTACACAAATAGTCCTCTCACTGTTGAATGGTCGGGACCGGCAACTTCACCTTAAAATTTCTCAAGAATCTCCTCTTTCTTTTCCAGAGCTTCCTCGATCCGGTCCATGTAATGTCCAAGACCTTTAATGTTGGGAACCCGTTGTACTTCATCGGTTTTCAGATTCACAACCTTCGATACGGCTCCCGCTCCAAATCCCAGGATGGTCTCTTTTTCCGACATGATTTTCATATTATACAGGGATTCCCGGCCTTTTTTGCTATAACCCACGTTCTCGAAATTCCCCAACATATTTTTTTGTCGATACATATAATAGGGAGTATAGTCATGTTCCTTCGTAAAGTCTTCAACTTTATCCAGCATTTTAAGGACTCCTTCTTCCCCAAGGGTCAATAGGTCCTGATGCTCTTTAAAATAAGAGTTGGTTTTAATCGCAAGGGTGTGCACCGTCAAATTTTCCGGTTGCAACTTTGCAATTTCCTGTAGGGTATGGTCTAAGGAGTGGGAAGTTTCTCCCGGCAGACCGATAATCAAATCCATATTGACCGATTCAAACCCTACCCTTCGAATCATATCGTAGGCTTGATGAATCTGCTCAGGACTATGTTTTCTGCCGATGGCAACCAACGTCTCTTCATTCATGGTCTGAGGGTTCAAACTGATTCTTTGGACGCCATAATCTTTTAGACACTGCAGTACTTCCACGGAAAATGTATCCGGTCTTCCCGCCTCTACGGTAATTTCTTTTAGCCGGGAATATCCCTCAAGCTCCTGAAGCACATCGAATAATTCTTCAAATTGATGTCGGTTTAGAATGCTGGGGGTGCCGCCTCCCACATACAGGGTGTTGACTTTGATGTTTTTTTGATTGATTATTTTTATCGACGCTTGAAGCTCTTTTATAAGCTTGGTTAAATACTGCTGTACTTCCCCGTCCTTCCGATAAAGATCATTAGAGGGAAAGGAGCAGTAATAACAACGGCTGGGGCAAAATGGAATACTGATATAAATATTGACGGCTCGTTGTTCCAAGGGATAAATTAATCGGCGCTCTTCTTTTGCAATGTCGATTAACAGCCGGGCTTTATCTTTTTCTAAGAATTTTTCTTCTGTCAGCACTTGAAAAATCTCCTCATAGCTCATAGAGGCTTCCAGCATATTTTGAACAATCTTTACCGGTCGGATTCCCGTGAAAATACCCCACACAGGCATCTTCCCCGTCAGCTCCCTCAGCACCAAAAATAAGCAGCTTCGCAAGGCTTCTCTTTGGTGCTTGTCATAGGCCAGGGCCTGTTCCCGGGATCCTAACCTCTTGTCGGGGATTTTTACCGTTCTTTGATGTTCTGCGATTTTCCCATGGATTTTTCCTTGGACAACGGCTCGGTCATTGCCCGATGCATCCTTTTCCAGTCGGGATATCACAAAGTTTTTCTCCTGGGCTAGTTGAGCCGGGTCTTCGGATATTTCAACCTCGGAATCAAAAAGTTTGGTTAATTCCCTTGTATCGTATATGTTTTTGTGTCCTCTCAGGCTCACTTGAATCATTATTAACGCTCCTCATGTAATAAGTTTGAATAATTAGTTTTCCTAAATAAATATATTTATAGACTTGGATATCGGTATTAAATGGTATTGAAGTTTAAAGTAAATTACTATAGAATCTTTTATAACATACTGTATGATAAAAAACAATAAGGATGTGAGAATCCCATGAATAAAGTCCACCTTACCTTTGTCCAAATGGATATCGAGAAAAATCAATTTCAAAAAAACAAGGAAAAAATTCGTATGCTTCTTCAAAATGCGGACCCCACGGACTTTATTGTGCTTCCGGAAATGTGGTCCGTGGATTTTGATTTTAAGAACATGAAAAGTCATGGAACCAATTATGATAAACCCCTAGGATTTTTGCAACAACTGGCACGAAAGCACAAGGCCACAATTATTGGCGGCAGTGTTCCTCAACAAACGGGAGACAAACTGTTTAACACCACCTTTGTTATCAACTCCACGGGTACCCTTCAGGGAAATTACTGGAAGATGCACTTGGTTTCCCATGATAATCTGGAAGGTCAAATTTTTGATCGTGGAGACAGGATCCCCAGATTTTTTTCTCCTAAGGCATCTTTTGGCGTAACCAACTGCTATGATCTCCGTTTCCCCGAGATTTTCCGGGGGATTTCTTTAAACGGCTCAGAAATTATTTTTCTGGTAGCTCAGTTTCCCCAACCATTATATTCCCACTGGATTACCCTTTTAAAAGCTCGGGCCATCGAAAACCAGGTGTATATTGCTGCGGTCAACCGGGTGGGAAAAGGCTATTTCGGCCACTCCCTTGTGGTGGATCCCCGGGGAGAGGTGCTTTTTGAGGGAGACCAATCAGAAAACCTTTACCAGATTTCTATTGATTTGGACCGGGTAAAGCAGGAAAAGGAAAAGCGGAATGATTTATCCGTAATAAACGAACATGCCTATAATAAATGGGTCTACCCCCATAATTTCATTGGTGTGGGAGGCCTTATGGAAATTGAAGATAAGGTGCTGATGGTTAAACAGAATTACGGCCGCCTGAAAGGCATGTGGTTAATGCCGGGAGGGCATCTGGACAAAGGAGAGAAACTGAATCAGGGTGTGGAACGGGAGGTTCTTGAGGAAACCCAAATCAAAGGAGAAGCTACGGATATCATTGCCATTCGGTCCAATAGTACCGAAGAGGTAGTGGACTGCTACATCGTATTTAAAATGGAATATATCGAAGGGACACCGATACCCGATGGATTCGAGAACACCGATGCCCGTTTTTTTACAAAAGAAGAAATCATGTCCCGGCAGGATGTGGCGCCCTTAGCTGCGGAAATAATCCATTATTATTTTGAGAACAAGGATCGGGGATTTAAAGAGCGTAAAGACTTTGCATCCTTTAACGACGACTATACCCTCTATACGTAAAACTTGTACGCCCGATTAAAAGCTTTTAATCCCCTGATAATAAACCTAAGATTTCTTGTTTTTTATAAAAAATGTGCTGCTATCCCTTGATTTTTCTCCGGGATAGCAGCACATTTTTAAATTTTCATTATCTTCTTTTTAGTTCTTTTCCCTGCCCTGCTCAATTCAATTTTCAATACTCATTGTCCCTAACTCCATTAAAGGAATGAGACTTTACTTATTCTCTTCTTTACCGAAATCCACATAGGATAGATTCGTCTCTAAGAATCGGGCAATGGCATAAAGAGTATCGGATAATCGATTGACATAACGGATTATTTCCATTCGGATATCCGCTTCTCTGCTCAGGGTAAGCATTCTTCTTTCTCCCCGGCGGCAAATGGTTCTTGCCACATGAAGGGCGGCACTCTCCTGATTGGAACCGGGAATAATAAACATGGATTTTTCTTCCTTGTTCATCTTTTCCAGGTAGTGGTCAATGATTCCTTCCAGTTTTTTTACATCCTCTTCTTTAATTTTTTCGGGAAAGTCCTCTCCCTTAGTGGTTGCCAACTCTCCGGCCACATCAAATAAGCTTCGTTGGATATCAAAGAGAATTTTTCGGGTTTCTTCATCCTTGATAAAGCTTCGTGCCAACCCGATGCTGGAATTCACTTCATCTATGGTTCCATAACTCTCTACCCTTATGGAGTCCTTGTCCACCCGGGTATCATCGAATAAACTGGTTTGTCCCTTATCTCCGGTTTTTGTATAAATTTTCATCAAAACACCTCATTTCTTTATATTTTTTATCCTTTGCTCTGTATTTTATATTTTCCCTGCTTTCGATTACGTAAACATCTTGTATCCATTTACTGTCTATTATAAAATCAGCTGCTCCTTCCCGGACTTTTTTGCAGCACATTCCCACTTAATCAGATACGAAATTTTCTCTAACCCCTGGCGAATCTCTTTATCCTCTACATTGGCTATACTCATCCGAAAATAGGATTTATCGGTTTTTTCATGAAAAAACAGTCGCCCGGGAGCCACTAAAATATTCATAGCTTCCAGCTGATTGATAAATTCCTGTTCTTTGATTGTCTCGGGAAGCTCAAACCAGAAATTCAACCCCCCCTTCGGAAAGGTAAATTTCACCATTTCCGGCATTTTTTCCGTAATTTCTTTCATGGCCAGATCAAAACGCTTCTGATATAAATTTTTAAGGGCTTCAATATGTTTTTCCCATAGTCCCTGTCCCATATATTCCTTTAAGGCTCTTTGTAAAAGCCCGGAAGTGGAAATATCGGAGATGAGCTTGGCTTCAAGAATGGAGGATTGAAGTTCTTCGGGAACCACTAAAAATCCTAAACGAAGACCGGGCATGAAAATCTTTGAAAAACTTTTTAAATATATCACTTTGTTTTCTTTATCCATACTTTTAAGGGTCCGTGAATCCTGGGAGTAAAAACTTAAATCACTTAAATAGTCATCTTCTAAAATGTAAAAATCATATTCCTTTGCTAAGGATAAAAGTTTGTTTTTCTGATAACTGCTATAGGAAGTGCCCGTGGGATTTTGAAAATTGGGCATTACATACAATAACTTGGGATCGGTTTTTTTTATGGTCTCTTCCAGCTTTTTCAAGTCCATTCCATCGTTTTTCAGCGGCACCCCTTCCAATTGTACCCCTCTGGACTTAAAAGCCCCGATGGCTCCGGTGTAGGAGGGATTTTCTATAATTACGGTGTCCTCCTGAGTAAGCAGCGCCTTAACAATGAGGTCAATTCCCTGCTGGGCACCGGAGATCACATGGATTTGGTCCTCGTGACTTTGGATATTATACTTTCGGATGTATTTTCTAAGTTCCCGCCGAAGCTCCATATCTCCCTGCCCAAGGGTGTATTCAAAGGCCTTTGCCCCGTCTTTATCCATTACATGGTTGATGATTTTTTTAAAATCCTCTATGGGAAAAAAATCATAGGACGGAGTTCCGCTGGCAAAGTTCACTATTTTTTCTTCCCGGGATTTAACAAAGCATCCGCTTCCCGGTTTTTTTATGATGTAGTCTCTTTCTTCCAGCACTTCATAGGCTCTTACCACCGTAGCAATGTTCACATCTAACAGCCCCGAAAGCTTTTTAATCGCAGGCAGCCGTTCTTCTCCTTTGATGACTTTTTCTTCGATCAGTCCGATGATCTGGTCTGCCAGTTGTTGATATAGATAATTCTCTTTCCTCTTATCTAATCTGATTTCTCGATAACTCTCCATTAAGTTCCTCCTTTCCATTAAAATTTATGTATATTATACTATAGTACGCTGAAAATAGCACTTTCCCTCAGGATCTTTGAAATTGACCTTTGCTTAAAATTATGAGATAATAATTTTATCAACGGAATATTCTAAATTGTTGCAAAACTAATAAGGTGAGGTGTTTTTATGAAAAATGTTTATAATGTAGGCATCATCGGCGTAGGGATTGTAGGAGAACGATTGATTAAAACATTCAATCAAAACCCCCGATTCCGCATAATCCAAATTACCGACAAGAATCCTGAAAGACTTGAAGAAATGGCTGAAAAGTACGGCCTTACCGCGGTAAATGAATATCAGGTAATTCTTGATAACCCCTTGGTGGATTTGGTATATCTGGCGGTTCCCCCCAAGCATCATCACAGCATCGGAATGAAAATCATCGAAGCGAATAAAGCCTTCTTTTGCGAAAAACCCTTGGCCAATTCCACTAAGGAAGCTTTGGATATGTACTCCGCCGCGCAGGAAAAGGGAATTATCAACGCTATGAACTTCCCCCTACCCTATACCCATGCCGTAAATAAAGCGGAAAATCTAATCAAAGAAAATTATATAGGCAAACTTCGAAGAGTGGAGCTTACGGGATATTTTGCTGAGTGGCCCAGACACTGGCAACAAAACCCTTGGATTGACACAAAGGAACAGGGCGGTTTTACCAGAGAGGTCTTTACCCATTACATTCAATTAATCCAACGTTTTTATGGTAATATTTTTGATATTCATTCCCAAATTAAGTATCCCAGCGACGAAGGTTTATCGGAACGGGAGCTTATAGCCACAGGCTGTCTTACAAACGGTGTAAACGTTTTGATCAACGGACTTTGCGATGTAGGTCGGGAGGATTTCTTATCCTTAACCCTCTTTGGAGAAAACGGAGTAATTGCCCTGAGAAACTGGCGAAATATTTGGATTGCTCAAAAGGACGAAATTTTAAAGAAGCTTCCCGGGGAAGATGAAGATACCACGGCTAAAGTTGCAATAGAACTTGCTAAGGCCCTGGACGGAGAACCGGGAAATCTGGTAACTTTCAAGGATGGTTATGAAACCCATGGAATCATCGAGGAACTGTTAAAGGGTCGTCAGTAAAATTCCGACTAAATAAATCCCGTACATTCCCAACAATAACCAACCCATGTTTTTTGTAAGTTGCTTTTTATGACTGTGAACAAAAGCCATGATTGCTGTGGTAATAACCAATACAAAGGGCAGGTGGAACCCTAAAAGACTGCTGCCGATGGGTACCGGCTCCAAGGTAGCCATGATCCCGATTACCAGAATAATATTTAATATATTTGCCCCCATAATATTGCCCACGGATAAATCCTGGGCTTTTTTTCTTATGGCGGATATTGCGGTAACCAGTTCCGGTAAGGACGTACCCACGGAGGTCATGGTAAGTCCGATAATTAAGTCGGGCACACCGAGAAGCTGAGCGATGATCTCTCCGTTGCTTACCAATAAATCTGCACCGAATACAGTCATTACCAACCCTAGAATGAAAATGAATATGGAATGCAGCACTTCGTTTTTCTCTATTTTCACTGCATAAACAGGTTCTCGATTTTCTTTAGCCCTTTCCACTTTTTCTTCATGTTGAATTTTTCGAGCTTCCAGAACATTCCTAAGCAGATAGAAGACCAATAAACCAAGAAAAAGAATCCCGGTCCAACGCAGAAGTTCACCAAATACTAATCCTAATACAATGACCAATACGATAAGAAAAAACAGCCCCTTGCTGTTTTGTTTAAGGCTTTTCCCGTGATTGATTTTGGGTTGAGTAAAGATCAGAATCATGGCCAGTACCACTCCGGAATTAAAAGCAATGGAGCCCAGAACATTTCCCATGGCCATATCCGTATTTCCTTTCAACGCGGAATTCGTAGATACCATGGCTTCCGGAAGAGTGGTGCAAAGGCTGACCAAGGTTGCTCCAATCATAATATCCGAAATTTTTAAAGCTTTTGCAATCCATACAGCGCCTTCTACAAACCAGTCACTGCCTTTAATAATTAATAATAATCCCAGTAAAAACCATAAAAACGGCATAAATTCCATATATTATCCTCCGGCTTCCATTAATTTGTTTGCATCTGTCATTAATTATAACGAAATTTTTATAATATTGCCAGGAATCCTTAATTTCCATGGTTTCTTCTGTTTTAAAATATCATCCTCGGATCTTTTGTTTTTGCACCAAATTTAATGAATCTCTCTTGACTAAGGACATGGGAATGAATGGTTTTTTACTTAGGCATTGAAGCTTAAGCTTTAAAGTTATAGATCGGTTTTATGTGTTTCAAAATAATCAAAGTGGGACTAATGTGTTTGAGTATGTCCTCCATAGGTTTATATGCCATCGGGGCCTCATCCAGGGTTTTAGAACTGACGGAGGAGGAGTAAATTCCTTTCATGGACTTTTTAAAGGCTTCCATGGATACCTGTCTTTTTGCTTCCCGTCGACTCATTAACCTTCCGGCACCATGGGGGGCGGAGTAGTTCCAATCTTCATTGCCAAGACCTTCTCCCAACAGACTTCCGTCCTTCATATTAATGGGCAGCAACACCTTTTCTCCTTTTTTAGCGGAGACCGCCCCTTTTCGGAGGATCATTTCCTTAAGATCAATATAGTTATGAATGGTATGAAAGGTCTCTCCCCTTGTAAATGGCCGGCTGAAAAATTCTTCCATTACTTTTCTTGCCATCACTTCCCGGTTAACCTTTGCATATCGTTGGATCAGGTCCATATCATGCAGATAATCTTCCAGTTCTTTCCCTTCAAGATAACATAGATCCTTAGGAATTTCAGATTTATCTTTCAAATTGTTTTGAGCGATTTTTTGGTAGTGTCTTGCAATCTGATTGCCCAGATTTCGACTGCCGCTATGAAAAACCAGGTATTGTTCCCCTTCATCATCCCGGTCAATTTCAATGAAATGATTCCCTCCTCCAAGGCTGCCTAAGGCCTTGTTAAACTCCTCAGCACTTTTGTCCAGGGCGGAAATACCCTTAAGACTTTTTATTTCCTTTACATAATCAATCTGGGGCTTCTTATTATTTTTAAAGCCGCTGGGAATGTTCCCCCGAATATACAAATCCAGTTTCCGTAAATCCACTTCCTTTTTCCCTATGGGCACCGTAAGCATACCACAGCCGATATCCACCCCCACGAGATTAGGGACTACTTTATCCTGAACCGTCAGAGTTGTACCTATGGTTGAACCCATTCCCGCATGGGCGTCGGGCATAACCCGTATTTTTGCATCTTTTAAAAACCATTGATCACATAAGGTTTTGATCTGCTCTTTTGTCTGTTCTTCCAACTCATCACTAAAAACCTTGGCTTCATTATATTTCCCTTTAATTAACATGGTTCTCCTCCCTTTTATATCATTACTAAGACAAGTGCTTTTTAATAATCTCCGGCATTTTAAAAATCGAGGGGACCCAGCCCTCCACAGCAATTTCCCCGTTGATAATCAGTGCGGGAGTCTCTTTCACTCCATATTTATGAAATTCCCGGGGGCTGCAAATCATTGTTATTTCATTTTTCACAGCTAATCGTTTTAAGGCCTCATCCACGATGGGCCGAAGTTTCGAGATGCCTCATCCGATATCCTCAAGTATAATAACTCTCACCATAATATCCCTCCTGAATTTTTTCCTATTTTCCAAGCTATTATTTTAATACCCAAATTTGGGCCCCTTTACGAACTTCTTTCGATTTTTCATTGACAAAGTTTCATTTACTCCATATAATGGGATCAGATCCATACCCCCTGGTGCAGGGGGTGTCGAAAGGAGTTTTTCCATGTTTACAGTAATCCTCTATGTATTAGCCTCGACCCTATTACTTCTATCGTTTCTTAAAGATCGAAAAAAGACAGCAAAAGCCTTAAAAAAGGCTTGGAAGGCTTTCGAAAACATTCTGCCCCAGTTCATTGGGATCCTGGTAATTATAGGTTTAATGCTGGCTGTGATCGATGCGGAGACCATCTCCCGACTGATCGGAGGAGATTCCGGGTTCTTAGGAATGTTTCTTGCCGCTATTGTGGGAGGCATCACCTTAATTCCAGGTTTTGTAGCCTTTCCTCTGGCCGCAACATTATTAAATAATGGAGCAGGCTTTATGCAAATTGCAGTGTTTATCTCCACATTAATGATGGTAGGGATCGTAACCCTCCCGGTGGAGATTCAGTATTTCGGTAAACGGGCCGCAATTTTAAGAAATACTCTGGCCTTTGCTTTTTCTTTTGCGGTAGCCTTGGTGATTGGAGTGGTTTTAGGATGAAGAAGTTAATCAATCGGTATAAGTTTGCACTTATTTTAATTCTCGTCAATGGGATTCTTTTATTTGTCATGCCGGAAATCGGCTTTTCTTCTTTAGGACATACAAGGGATAACACACTGGAAATGCTTTATGTGGTTCCACCGATTTTTATTATTCTCGGTCTATTGGATGTTTGGGTTCCCCGGGAAACCATGATTAAGCTTATGGGGGAAAAGTCCGGTCCCCTAGGGAAATTAATTGCCTTTTTAATGGGATCCCTGGCAGCAGGTCCCTTATATGTAGCTTTTCCCATTGCCGGTCTATTGCTTAAAAAAGGCAGTAAATTCTCTAATGTTTTGATTTTCATCGGAGCCTGGTCCACAACCAAAATTCCCTTGTTGTTATTTGAAGCCAGTGCTCTGGGTTGGACCTTTATGCTTACACGGTTTACGGTTAACATCTTCGTCATTCTGGTAATCGCAGGAACAACAGAAAAACTTTTAAATACTGCAGATAAAACCGAGATTTATAAAAGAGCTCACTCCTTAAGTAATTAGGGAGTAAGCTCTTTTTTTATTGCCAATTGTTTTTTTCTACTACCAAACCTCAACAAAAGCTGCATTGCTATAAATATCTTCTAATCTTGTTTTGTGTTGCTGCTCCATTTTTATCAGTTCTTCAAAGGTTTCTTTTTGCTTTTCCTCTTCACTGGCCTCCGCAAATTGACGATACATATTCATGGCTTCCTCTTCTTTTTTCATGGCCAGAGCGATGGCATCCTTAAAACTCATATCCGTGGACAAGGTCTTTTCCTCTACGGTTTCTGAAAGCTGAAAATCTTTGTTTTCTTTAAACTTCATAGTCTTCATATCATTGTTCAAGTAACCTTCAAGCAGTAACTTGTGCTTGGTTTCTTCCGCTGCAAGATCTTCAAAAGTATTCTTAAGGTTCTTATCTTGAATCTTTTCCGCCGCCGCTTTGTAAAATTCATGGGCTTCCACTTCATTTTCCACAGCCATTGCTAAAATTTCCTTATAAGTTTTCATCTTTTACACCTCCATTTTAATTGCTACAATATTATCATAGCTCATTTTCACCAAAAAAGTCAATCACAAATTGATATTAATTTAACAACCCGTTTTCAAAAAAATAATTTTACGGTTTCTCCTTTGCTGAAATTAATTTACTGATTATTTATACCCTTATTTTCAAGGCGAAAACCTGTAATCCAACTTTCTATAGCCATA
>PWEO01000029.1 GCA_003553525.1 Clostridiaceae bacterium | reverse complement strand
TCTTTCTAACGATCTTTCTAACGATCTTTTTAAGGAATCCCTTAAGAATGCAATTAGATTAATCCGAAGTTTCCTAAAATAATTCCTGCAATAACGGCTGCGATTGGAATCAGTGAACCTACTACGAAGATTTCTTTGTAGGAATCTTTGTGAGTAAGGGCTGTAACTGCAAGTAGTGTAAGTACCGCACCGTTGTGAGGTAAGGTATCAAGACCACCGGAAGACATGGATGCAATTCTGTGGAATGCTTCAGGAGCAATTCCTGTTGCCTGGGCAATTTCCAAATACTGTGCGCCAAGGGCTTCAAGGGCAATTCCCATACCACCGGATGCAGAACCGGTAGCTCCTGCAAGAAGGTTTACGGATACGGCCTGAGAAATCAACGGGTTTCCGGGGATCCCCATAACAAGGTCCGTTAAGGTTTCAAAACCGGGTACTGCTCGAACTACGGAACCGAAACCTACGGCTGCGGATGTGTTGATGATTGCAATTACAGAACTTGAAGCTCCCTGGTTCAGGGTTGCTTTAATACTGCTAATTCGTGGAATATTAAGGGCAAGTCCTAGAACAATACCTGCAAGTAAGGCTACGATAATGTCTAAATTGAAAATGTTCAGTAAAGAAATTACAGCAAGTAATGGCAGTGCAGAAAGCAAAGGATTCGGCAGCTTGGAAACATCAATTTCCGGAGCCTTATCTTTCGGCTCATCGTAAGCATCACCAAGAGCGTCGTATTTTTTTCTTCTCGTTTCCAGATAAAAAATTCCTCCACCGCACATGATAATCGCGCCGACAATTCCCATGATAGGAGCGGCCGTAGCACTGGTTCCAAAATACTGCATGGGAATCAGGTTTTGAATCTGAGGGGTTCCGGGGATCGCGGTCATGGTAAAGGTAAAAGAACCGAGAGCGATGGTACCGGGAATTAATTTTCTTGTGATATTTGCTTCTCTAAATAAAGACAGGGCAATGGGATACATTGCAAATACTACAACGAATAAGGAAATTCCTCCAAAGGTAAGTACGGCACAACCGGCTACAACTGCTGAAATCGCCGCTTTTTTACCGAATTTGGATGTCAACCACTGGGCAACGGACTGGGCTGCTCCGGAGTCTTCCATAACTTTACCGAAGATGGCACCAAGCATAAACACGGGGAACCAAGACTTGGCAAATCCGACGAAACCACCCATATAAGCTTCCGTATAGGCTGGGAGTAATTCCAAACCTCCGGTTGCTGCTACTACAAGTGCACAAATCGGAGCGATCCAGATAATGGAAAGTCCTTTGTAAGCTAAAAACATCAATAATGCAAGACCAATAATAATACCAATCATAAACTATTCCTCCTTAAAATTTTGGTTCGGGCCTAATGGGGGACTAGGCCCGATACTCTAACAATGCTGAGTTATGTGTTAAAACATGGTGAAAAGGGTGGTACTTACAGCGTGGTACTAAGCTTTAAATTCATTTTTTCCGGCTGAAAGATTCTTGCATCCATTTCCTTTAAGTTCTCAGAAATAACGGGCTTGAAATCCATATAAGCCAGAATGTCGGTTTCCAGATTCATTCCCGGAGCGATCTCTGTCAGTACTAAGCTCTTGTCCTTCAGTTCAAAGACGGCCCGTTCCGTAATGTAGATAACCGGCTGATTTTTTTCCGTTGCGAACTCTCCACTAAAGGTGACGTGTTCAACATCTTTCACAAACTTTACGGATTTACCTTCCTGGGTAATCTTTAATTTTCCGTCCACTGCTTCCGCTTTGAAGCCACCGGCGGTAAAGGTCCCGCAGAAGATTACTTTTTTCGCATTTTGAGTAATATTAATGAAGCCACCGGCACCGGCAATCTTGGGGCCGAACTTACTTACATTAATATTCCCGATTCGGTCGCACTGGGCTAGTCCCAGGAAGGCTACATCCAGTCCGCCGCCGTCATAAAAGTCAAATTGATTCGGCTGATCAATAATCGCCTGGGGATTGGTTGCGGCACCGAAGCTTAAACCGCCGGCGGGAATTCCACCAATGGGACCGGGCTCTACGGTGAGGATCATTTCTTCTCCCACACCTTCTTCGTTGGCTACAGAAGAGACCCCTTCAGGCATTCCGATTCCCAAGTTTACAATAGCTTGTGGAATCAGCTCCATTGCCGCTCTTCTTGCAATAATCTT
Organism: Clostridiaceae bacterium; assembly: GCA_003553525.1. Taxonomy (GTDB): domain Bacteria; phylum Bacillota; class Clostridia; order Peptostreptococcales; family T1SED10-28; genus Isachenkonia. The sequence goes on along the minus strand of PWEO01000029.1, from coordinate 8,776 downwards.
ACGTGGATCCAGTGCCATGGGTTTTACGGAGGTCACCGGTACCTTGATGTTTCCTGTATAACTTTCATTGTATTGCTCGGCAAAGGTCTGCATATGGTTCTTCATGTCTACCGTCTCTACAATGTAGTCTGTATAAATTCCGGGAACTTTAACCAGTCGAGGATCAAGGGTTCCGGCTTTTACAACCTGTTCCACTTGAACAATGACTTTTCCTCCGGAATTTTTAACAGCTTGGGCGATGGATAATACTTCCAGGGAACCCGCTTCTTTTTCCATGGTAACATTTCCGTTTTCATCGGCATAGGTTCCTCGAATTAAGGCGTAATCAATAGGGAAGGCTTTGTACAGCAAGTACTCCTCACCATGGATTTCCATTAATTCCACTAAATCCTCCTTGGTGCAGTCATTCAGTTTTCCACCGTCCAGTCGGGGATCCACAAAGGTTTTAAGTCCTACTTTGGTGATGGTTCCCGGCTTATTGGCGGCAATGTCTCTGAATAAATGAGAGATGGTACCTTGGGGGAAATTGTAGGCTTCAACTTTATTCGCTAAGGCAAGTTTCTGGATCTTTGGTACAAGACCCCAATGGCCTCCCACTACCCGCTTTAACAGTCCTTCATGACCTAAATGGTTCAGGCCTCGATCTTTTCCGTCTCCCTGTCCAGCGGCGTAAACCAGGGTCAGATTTTGGGGTTTTCCGGTTTCAAGAAAATGCTCTTCCAAGGCGATTTCCAGCTCCTCGGGAACCGCATTTCCTACAAATCCTGCGGTTGCCAGGGTAGCATTGGATTCAATGCAGGAAACCGCCTCTTTTGCGCTTGTAAATTTGGGCATAAGTATACCTCCTAAAGAATTATTAATAATTTATTATAGAATTGTTTGACACCTATATATAAAGCAAGTGCCGTGCCACTTTTTAAAATTTCCCGTGAAAAGATGAAAAAAAAGAAAAATAAAAATTATTAGCCCTTATCCTTTTAAAATTATATGAAAATCCTACAATATTCTAATTAATTCCGAGAGAAAATTGAATAATCACTAAAAAACTATCAAAACTCTCTAAAAATAGCGCAAAGATTTTGAATATTATTTAACAATGTGCACACTTTATGAACAAATCCAGGATGTAAAGTTAATTAATTCGAGAATCGTTCTTATTATCTTTGCGTATAGAGTATCCCAGAGCAGTAAAACAATAAAAAAAAGTCGTGTAAACAAAATGAACACTGTTCAAAATGTTTACACGACAAGGTTAAAGGCCGTATTCTTCAATTTTTTTATATAGGCTGGTACGGCTGATCCCAAGCATTTTTGCGGTTTCCAGCTTATTGTGTTTCGTTTTTGCCAGGGCCCGTTTAATGGATTCCCGTTCCACTTTTTGCACCCGGTCCTTTAAATTGAGGCTCTGATCAAGACCGAAGGCCGGGGAACTTTCCCGAAGATAAGGGGCGAGATGGTCCGTATCAATACGTCCTTCGCTGTCCATAAGATTTAGAGCCCGCTCTATCACATTAGAAAGCTCCCGGATATTGCCGGGCCAACTGTATTTTTTTAGAACCCACATGGCTTTGGGAGTGATCTCGGTAATTCCGAGACCCAAGTCCTTAGACAGTTTTTTAATCAGATGCCGGGCAATTACTTCGATGTCGCTGGAACGATTTCGAAGGGCAGGGAGGGTGATTTTCACCACGTTCAAGCGGTAATATAAATCCTCCCGAAACTGCTGTTTTGCCACAAGTTCCTTTAAGTTTTTATTGCTGGAGGCGATAATTCGAAAATCCAGCTTCTTGCTTCGAACACCGCCCACCCGTTCGATCTCTTTTTCCTGAATCGCCCGAAGGAGTTTTCCCTGCATATTCATAGGCATGTCGCCGATTTCATCGAGGAGGATTGTACTGTTGTTGGCCATTTCCAACTTACCCAGTTTGCCTCCTTTTTTCGAGCCCGTAAAAGCCCCGTGCTCATAGCCGAAGAGTTCGGATTCCAACAGTTCTCCCGGGATCGCGGCGCAGTTGACTTTAATTAAGGGGAAATCCCCCCGGGGACTGAGATGATGAATGGACTGAGCCACAAGTTCCTTTCCCGTACCGGACTCTCCTTCCAGCAGTACGTTGGATTTTGTGGTGGCAACCTTTCGAACCATGTTTTTAACGTATTCGATCTCGGGACTGTTTCCGATGATATCCTCTAAGGTATAGCCCGTGGTCATCTTTTTAAATTCTTCCTGATAAAACTGGATTTCCTTTTCCATATCCCGTACCCTTTTTACGTAGGATTCCATTTCCACAAGGTCTTTAAACACAACGGTACCAACGGCGCCGATCAGATTTCCGTCTTTAAAAATCGGGATGCGGTTGGCCACCATGGTGTTGCCTTTAATCTTCTGGAAGTCTCCGATTTCTTCCTTTCGGGTTTTCACCACAATGTGCATCCGGGTATTTTCAATGACCTCGGTTACGTGTTTTCCGATGGCTTCGTCCTGCTCCACCCCTAAAAATTCGCAGTAGGCTTTGTTCAGAAGAATTACCCGGCCTTCGGTATCCACCACCACGACCCAGTTAAAGATATGATTAAAAATATTGCGATATAAATCCAGCATTTCGTTGATGTCCTTATCGGGATTTTGAAAAGAACCTGTAGTCATGTTTTTCACCTCTGAAATTTTTTAATAAAACGGATAGGGAAGATCCCTATCCGTTTCATTATATCAAACATATTAAATTTTGCAAAAAACCTGTTCACTTTTTTTACATTTTTACGATTAAGCTGGTTCCCATTCCTCCGCCAATGCAAAGGGGGGCCAGTCCGTAAGTGCTTTTTTGTTTTTTCATTTCATGAAGCAGGGTAACTAAAATTCTTGTGCCGCTGGCTCCAACGGGGTGACCCAGGGCGATGGCTCCGCCGTTAACATTTACTTTATCGTCTACCCACTGAAGTTCTTTACCTACGGCTAAGGCTTGTGCTGCAAAGGCTTCGTTGGCTTCGATCAAGTCCATATCTTGCAAAGTCAGCTTCGCTTTTTCAAGAGCGCTTTTAGTTGCATTTACAGGGCCGATTCCCATAATGGAAGGATCTACGCCGGCGTTTCCATAGGATACGATGGTTGCCAGTGGAGTAAGACCCAGTTCGTCGGCTTTTTCTTTAGACATTACCACAACAGCTGCAGCTCCGTCGTTGATTCCGGAGGCATTTCCTGCGGTAACACTGCCGTCTTTTTTGAATGCGGGACGGAGTCTGCCCAGCTTGTCAGCCGTGATTCCCGGCTTAATAAACTCATCAGCATCAAAGATGATATCATCTTTCTTTCGTTGAGGAATAGTTACGGGAACGATTTCGTCCTTAAACTTTCCTTCCGCCTGGGCTTTTTCCGCTTTATTTTGAGAAAGGGCGGCAAAATTGTCCTGTTCTTCCCGGGTAATGCCGTATTTCGCAACTAAGTTTTCTGCAGTAACTCCCATGTGGTATTGGTTAAAAGCATCGGTCAAGGCGTCGTTAATCATGGTGTCCACCATCTTAACATCGCCCATTTTCGCACCCCACCGGGTCTGGTTGGAAACGTAAGGGGCCTGAGACATGTTCTCGGTTCCGCCTGCAACAACAATGTCGTTGTCGCCGGTTAAAATTGTTTGAGCGGCTAAGGAAACGGTTCGAAGACCGGACCCGCAAAGCATATTAATGGTTGTGGCCGGCTTTTCTACGGGAATTCCCGCGTTTACGGAAGCCTGTCGGGCAACCCCTTGACCTAGACCGGCCTGCAGGATACAACCCATGTACACTTCGTCCACTAGGGCGGGGGATACGTTGGCTCGTTTTAAAGCTTCTTTAATAGCAATAGTTCCAAGATCCACTGCACTGATTCCCTTTAATGCGCCACCAAAATTTCCAATCGGGGTTCTTACGGCACTGACAATTACAACTTCTTTCATAAACAAATACCTCCTTTAATATATTCTAATGATTTTCTTCCTATTGAATATTCATGCAATAACCGTGCCAAAAATAGCTTGGCACCGATCCTTGGTAAAAGTAAGTACTTTCTATTGATACCCATTCGGAAGCGTATCAATAAGAAAAGTTTAATATAAATAAAAAAATATCAATCAGGGAAACGGAAAAATTAGAATAATCAAAATAAATATCTTTTCATAATCATTCCGATGATGATATAATTATAGTAACAAAGAATAAAACATCGAGGAGAATGAACGTGAAGAAAAAAATTGCCCTTGCCCTTATGTTTGTCAGCATCTGGACTCTATTCGTTTTATATCCCAATCCTTACCGCTTAGGAGTCAGCGGTGCCAGAATTTTAAACCCCGCCATAAACCCCGAAGCCGTGGAGCATTTATTGGATCAGCTTCCGGAGTCCCCAAGGGAGATTGAAGCATACGTCCTACGGGAAATTGTTCCTTATCAGTATGATTGGCAAAGTTACGGAGTCCCTTTTTACTTTCCCCGGGCAGAAGAGGTTTTAGCCCGTGGCAAAGGAGATTGTAAAGGTCGATTTGTGGTTCTGGCCTCCATTTTCGAGGCTTTGGATATTCCCTATGAAAAAAGTTTTTCCCTCAGCCACTTCTGGATCACCTATGAAGGAAAGGAAGAGACCCGATTGGAGTCTGTGGAAAATGCCTTTTTAGTTCAGGGAGAACAGGGCATGAGCCTGCAGATTCCCAGAGAGAGTTTACAGGACAGTTACGACACCTTAAAGGCAGGATTTTGGGACGCCATGCCAAGTCAGCGTCAAGGACTGCTGTTTATGGGACCGCCCTTATCCGTGATTTTCGCCGCTTACTCAACCATTAAAGAAAAGGTCGGATACAGGGTCGGAAAGAAGAAAAGAACGATTTATCTAGAGACCCTTACTATCAGCGATCAACTGAAATCTACTTTAAAAGAATCTTCCAAGGCTCTGGATGAAAAAACACAACCCAACGAGGGCTAAGAAGCTGACTCATCGGCAAACCGGTCAATCGGTAAGCTGATAAAGGGAAAAAACAACACACAACCCCCTGAAAGTCCCGGCGATATAATATCGCTAAGGTCTCTCAGGGGGTTGTGTTTTTGTTATACAGTTGCTATAGAATTCAGAATCCCGGGTCTTCAGTGGGGAGGGCCGGCCTTAATGTCTTCGATAAACCTGAATTGTAAGCTTTCCGTTGTCCAGCTCCACATTGGCGGAGTCGATAAGCATACTGACCAAGTTCATTTGTTCGTTGGAATCCACGGTGCCCACCAGGTTCCAGTAATACTCTTCGAGCTCTTCCTGCCGGGGCTTGTTCAGTTTTTTCGAAAGCTCCTTTAACTCTTCCCGGTCCACAATGGAGGGGTATCCGGACATAATAATGGAAGATTCGGTTTTTCCCTGAAGGATTTCGATGGAAATGTCCTCCATTTTAAGATCGAAGTAATAATGCATCAGTTCATTTAACACACGAATCAGTTTTTGTTGAACTTCGGTCATATTAAATCACTTCCTTTTTTAGAGATGTAATAATCGGTACAAGAAAAGCCGCCACAAAACCTCCGGAAAATCCGTTGTTATAAAGGTTCATCCCTCCATGAAGGGCCCCTACATTCATAACCATGGCCATGTGTAAAAATCCTGCCAACACCCCGTACTGCCATCCGAAACGTCCGGAAATGGGAGCCAGGGTGGTTCCGAATAAAGCACCAAGGAGAGCCCCGGTGGAGTTCACATCCCAAATATTAAACAGAGTGGCAAGATAAATTCCCACAAAGATCGGTAAAATATTTCTCGTGTGTTTTCCAAAGGCACCAAAGCCGACGATGGTGAAAATCCCACCGATAATCGGACCGTTTAACTCGCCGTTTACCATGACCACATATAAGGTGGAGATCAGTCCGAGAATTCCCATGTTGATCATGGTTACCCCAAATCCGTTCAGGGTAACAAAGTCCGTAACCAACTGTCCCGCATGGCCCAGCAGGTTCTTATAACCCTTAAAATTCCATCGATTGTAAAAAAGTCCGACGATAATAAAGGAAAGAAAAAGAAGTCCTAAATAGACGGAAAAAGTGGGATTGTTTCCTGAGGATACAAACAGGGCACCCTCATGGTTGTATCCAAAAGCTCGAAATACCGCCATAAAAAACATGCCCGTAATCCCGCAGGTAAAACCGATGTTGTAGAGGTTGAACCCTTGGTGAAACTTTATAAAGTGCGCCGCCAGGGAAGGCAGCACAAAGCCTGCCAGAGTTCCAAAGAGGATCCCCAGGACAATCCCCTGCACCACAGGGAAGTCATAGCCGAAGGAAACTTGAGAAACCAAAGGTCCAAGGGCGGTTCCGAAAAATGCGGGCAGAATAAATTTGTTGAACTTTTCCTTTTGCACCCGGCTGTATAAAAAGACCCCCAGTAAAATCGGAATAATGTTATAAGGATTTTTTCCAAAAAGCGCAAATCCTCCGATGGTTAAGATTGCCGCCATTAAAGGACCGTTCATATTTACGTGGTTTACCTTGGCAATACCGATGGAAACGATCATTAAAAGTCCGCTGTTAAAGAGGGTACTGCCGATATTGGCAATTGCAAAGTAATCCGTAACCAGAATACTTGGGGCCACAATAATGGCCTGCATACCTTGAAATATCTCCAAGGGAGAGTTAAATAAAAAACCGGAAAACATGATGAGTAAAGCGTAACCGAGCATAATATAATACTTGGTATCATCGGGGACTAAAACAATGGCCTCCGCCTTTTCCTCCTCCACGCTTTCATTTTGATTCGTAAGATTTTCTCGTACAGAATGTACTACACTTGATTTAGACAACGTTGATCACCCTTTATGAAATATTTGTCAAACAATTCTATGGGTTTTTATAAAAATCAATTCTTCGGTAAATTTCATTACAATTATATCATGAAATAAACCACTGTCTATAGAACTTTGGGAAAAAACATTAATTTATCCTCATATACCGGCTTAAACCCGATAGTTTTAGTAAACAAAAGCACAAAACTTTGATGATTATTTAACGGTTTTTACTTCGGCGGTCTTCTCCGGATTTTTAAGGCTGGCATCATCACGGATTTCGGTTTCAATCAAATGATCATAAAGCTGCTTGATTCTTAGGATGATCTCATTGGAAGCGGAATCGTAGGCATAATGTTCAATCCTTCGAAGGGGCAATACTTTAGGAGAAGTACCGGTCATAAATGCCCCGGCCATACCCTGTAAGTCCTTCTCATAAATCGTGGCCACCTCAAAGGGGATCGAATGCTCCTCCATCAGTTGTAAAATCTTCTCCCGGGTAATCCCTAACAGTACTTGTTTTGCCGGAGGGGTATAGACAACCCCGTTTTTGAGAAAAAAAACATTGGAGCGGCTTCCTTCGGAAATTTCACCGGATTCATTTACCAGTAAGGCCTCATAGGCCTCCTTTTCGACCAGTTTTTTAGCCACCGCCTCCCGCAGCTCCGCCTGATAGACCTTGGCATTGGGATTATCCCGAGTTCCGTGATACAAAATGGTATCCACCCCGGTTTCATAGTAGTCTTTAGGAGGGTAACTGCTGGGGATGAAAAAGCCGTAGCAGTTTAAGGAACGCTTACCGTTAAAATGGGTGACAATGATTTTTAAATTGCAGTTTTTTAATGAGTTTTTTAAAATCAGTCTCCGAATGCTTCCCTCTAAATTCTTTAAAGAAGAAAGGTCATAGGAATCCTTTAGTTTTAAGATTTTTAGGGAAACGTACAGGCGATTAAGATGCTCCGTTAGAAACAAAGGGATTCCGTCGATGACCCGTAACACTTCGTAGATGCTTTGATCCTCGGGAATCTCTTCATCGAATTCGGAAGTCTTTATAAATTGATGGTTTTTAAATAGAACTTCTCCCGCGGGCTTTGTCATGGTCATGCTCCTTTGCCGGTTATTATAAGAATATCCTATCATATAATGATTAATTGTGAAATTCTTTTAAGAAATTTATTAAAGGACTAAATAACTATGGAGAAACTGCCGATAGTGTAATTAGAAAGTGATAGAAAAACTAGGAGGGAGCCTAATATGAAATTGGACGGAGTGAGCTTTGAAAGCGCAAGAACAGCAGCGATCAATACCAATTCCCAGCGGCAAGGACGCCAAGTAGCGGGAGTTCAGCAAGTGGAGAACGTGCAAAATGAAAAGACACGAAGCGAGAGGACCGTAACGGAGAATATGAGCCGGGATACGGAGCGTAAACTGGAATATACGGAAGAGGACTTGGGAAAAGCCATTGAAAAGGCCAACCAAAGTTTCAAGCCCCATAATCGACGACTGGAATTTGAGAGTCATGACCGAAGGGACCGAATCATGGTAAAAGTAATAGATACCACGACGGATGAAATTATTCGGGAAATTCCTCCGGAGAAGATTATTGATATGGTGGCGGATATGCTGGAGATGGCGGGCATCCTACTGGATGAACGGGCTTAAAGGTCTTAACGTGAAGGCTATGGACAAGTTAAGGAGATAATTAATAAAAGTTAAATAGGATTTGGAAATAGTGAAATAGAAAGGAGTTTTACCATGCGAATTGGTGGACTAATGTCCGGGATGGACACAGAGCAAATGGTGCGGGACTTAATGAAAGTGGAACGCATGAAGGTGGATAAATTCACCACGCAACAAACGGAAATAGAGTGGAGACAGGAAGCCTATCAAAATGTAAATAAAACCATGGCGAATTTTATTTTAAACACCCGCCAGAATTTTGGGATCAACAGCGGATTTGGAACGACGAATGTGAATAACCTGCCTTGGATTAAGAGTGCGAC
>PWEO01000011.1 GCA_003553525.1 Clostridiaceae bacterium | reverse complement strand
GAGGACAGGGAGGACAGGGAGAGGGGACAGGGGGACGGAGTAATTGTCCTCCGAAACAAGAGGACAATTACTCCGTCCCCTTGTCCCCTCCGTCCCTCTATCCTTCCAAATACATAGAAAATGAGGTGTAAAGATGAATATTTTACTTTATATCGTAATTATGATCTTCGGGGCTTTTTTAGGAAATCGAAAGCTGATACCGAAGGTGTTGATGAAAAAAATAGATACCATTCAGTTTTTATGTCTGCTGTTGCTGCTGTTTATAATGGGGGTATCCATCGGTCTGGATGAAGAAGTGATTCAGTCCTTTGGGACCATTGGAGTTCAGGGAATTATCTTCGCCCTTTCGTCTATTGTATTCAGTATCATCGGCGTTCGACTGATTGCCTCAAAAGTTCTTTTAAAAGGCGGTGAGGAACGATGAGTATAACGATTTTAGTAACCGTGGCCCTGGGAATCCTTAGCGGAATCTTTATATTTCCCGAGACTATGGCAGACTCCATGGGCTTTTGGATAAGCTTCGGCTTAGCCCTGCTGCTGTTTTTCGTGGGAATTGATATCGGCTCTCATCGGGGAATCCTGGGAAAAATTCGACGGATCGGATTTAAGGTGTTTTTGGTCCCCTTGATGGTGGCCCTGGGCAGTATTCTCGGAACCACCCTGGCGGGGATATTGATGGGCATGAGTCCTGTGGAGTCCGCTGCCGTCGGCGCCGGTTTCGGCTGGTACTCCTTATCCGCCATTGAGCTTTCCAAGCACAGCGCATATTTAGGCACCTTGGCCTTTGTGACCAATATCTCAAGGGAAATCATCGCCCTGGTATCCATACCCTTTATTGCAAAATATATCGGAAAACTGGAAGCGATCGCCCCCGCCGGGGCTACGGCCATGGATACGGTGCTTCCCGTAATATCCCGGTCCACCAATGCCCATATCGCCATAATTTCTTTTATTACCGGTGTGGTGCTATCCAGCATGGTACCCGTACTGGTGCCGCTTATTATGCTGTTTTCTTAGATGTGATTTTAGGTATAATTAAAGTAAGCAACAATAAAAAAAGAATATTAATAAAATCAACAGTATAACAACAACAGAAAAAAATGTTAAAATAAGTAGTGTAATCTGCAATTCACCTAAAGAGAAACAAAAGGTTTCACCTAGGAGGAAAAGCTTATGGCTGAATCGAGTGAAAAATATAATAAGAGCCCTCAAAATAAAAAAGCAGAGGAAGCCTCGGAGGAACAGATCGTCCATCAACACGTGAAAGACTATATAGAGGACCTTCTTCCGAAGCATCAGGGAATGTTTAAAGAAATGGAGAATTATGCGGCGTGCCATAACGTCCCCGTCATCCAACGGGAAGTAGCCGCGCTGTTAAAGGTGCTGGTAAAGACTGCGAAAGCGGAGAAAATCTTGGAAATCGGCACCGCCATCGGCTACTCCGCCATGATTATGGCCGAGGCTATGGAAACCCGGGGGAAAATCGTCACCCTGGAGCGGAATGAAAAAATGGTGGAGAAGGCCATGGATAATATTCGTCGGGGAGGGTTTGAAAACCGGATTCAAATTATACCGGGAGACGCCCTTAAAACCTTGCATTTCTTACCCGGGGGATACGACGTAATATTTATGGACGGGGGAAAAGGTCATTATCAGGAAATGTTGGATCTTGCAATTTCCCTACTAAAGCCTGGTGGACTGTTGATCTCTGATAATATATTATATAAGGGGATGGTCTCCAGCGAGGATTTGGTAAAACGACGGAAACGAACCATCGTAAACCGCATGCGGGAGTATTTGGAGTACATTACCCACCATCAGGACTTACCCACCAGCATTATCCCCATCGGAGACGGTGTGGCACTGTCATATAAGAAAAACTAGGAGGAACATTCATGGAAAAAGTGGAACTACTGGCTCCCGCGGGAGATTTAGAACGTTTAAAAATGGCGGTGCTTTACGGCGCCGACGCGGTCTATCTCGGCGGACAGATTTTCGGCATGCGAGCCGCAGCGAAGAACTTTAGTATAGAGGAAATCAAAGAGGGGGTAGCCTTCGCCAATGAGCGGGGAGTAAAGGTGTATCTTACCTTAAATATCATTCCTCATAATGAGGATTTTGAAGGGCTGGACAGTTATTTAGTGGATGTGGAAAAAACCGGGATCGACGCAGTCATCGTTTCCGATCCGGGAACCTTTGAATTGGTTCAGGAAATCCTGCCCAATATGGATATTCATATCAGCACCCAGGCCAACACCACCAATCACCGGACCATCAACTTCTGGCATAAGATGGGAGCGGAGCGGGTGGTTCTTGCTCGGGAACTCAGCTTCAAGGAGATTCATGAAATTCGGGAAAAAATCGATCCGAAGGTGGAACTGGAAGCCTTTATCCATGGAGCCATGTGCATCTCCTACTCGGGACGATGCCTTCTCAGCAATTACATGGCCAACCGGGACGCCAACCGCGGAGAATGCGCCCAGCCCTGCCGATGGAATTATTATCTGGTAGAGGAAAAACGCCCGGGAGAGTACATGCCCATCTACGAAGATGAAAAAGGCACCTATTTTATGAACTCCAAGGACCTGTCCATGATCGCCCATATTCCCGAGGTGATCAATGCCGGGATAACAAGCTTAAAAATCGAAGGACGAATGAAGACCATCTATTATGTGGCCACCATCGTTCGGGCCTATCGTATGGCCATTGACGCCTACTACGAAGACCCGGAAAACTGGAGCTTTCAGCCGGAGTGGCTGCAGGAAATCAAAAAAGTCAGTCACCGGGAATTCACCACGGGTTTTTACTTTGATAAGCCCGACGAGAAGGATCATATCTACGCCGACAAATCCTATCACCGGGACTTTACCTTTATCGGCCTGGTAAAATCCTATGACGAAGAGACAAAAACCGCTCTGATTGAGCAGCGGAATCGATTCTTTAAAGGGGACACCGTGGAAATTGTGGGCCCAAAGAAAGAAACCCAAACCCTGGTGATCACGGAAATGATCAACGAGGAAGGGGAGTCCATTGACGTGGCCCCCCACCCGAAACAGCTGGTTCGAATTCCGGTGCATCGACGGGTAAAACCCTATGACATGCTTCGAAAAGAAAGGATGGATCATGATGAATCATAAACCTATATTAATCGGTATTACCGGAGGCACGGGATCGGGAAAGAGCACCGTGGCCCAGGCGATTTATGACAGTCTTTCGGAAAAAAACATTGCAATTATTGAGCAGGATGCCTATTATAAGGATCAGTCCCACTTAACCTTTGAGGAGCGGACGACGACCAACTATGACCATCCCTTAGCCTTTGATATGGATCTGTTGATTGAACATTTGACCAAGCTTTCCAATATGCAGTGTATCGAAAAACCCGCCTATGATTTTGAAAACCACAATCGAAAGAAAGAGACCACAACCTTTTACCCGAAGGATATCATTATTTTGGAAGGCATTCTCCTTTTGGACGAACCGAAGCTTCGGGATATGCTGGATATTAAAATCTTTGTGGACACCGACTCCGACGTTCGAATTATTCGACGAATCCTTCGGGATATTAAGGACCGGGGACGGAGCCTGGAATCAGTGATTGATCAGTATCTCAGTACCGTACGCCCCGCTCATTTACAGTTTGTGGAGCCGAATAAAAAGTACGCCGATATTATCATTCCCGAAGGAGGCTTTAACCAGGTAGCCATCGATATTATGATCGCCAAGGTAAAGTCCATCGTTCAGGAGAGAGTTTAGATATTCACAAAAAATCTCAAGACGGGTTATACAAAAATTACTTTTCTTGATATAATGGATTATGAGGGGGAGATGTAAATATGAATATTGCATTTTTTATTACACCGAAGCATGAAAGTGTTTGTCTCGAAAAAGACGCCACCATGCGGCAAGCCTTGGAGAAAATGGAATTTCACCGTTACACAGCCATACCCATAGTAGATAAACAGGGGAAATACGTCGGAACGCTGACGGAAGGAGATCTGCTTTGGAAAATGAAGAACACGCCGAATTTAACATTTGAGGGAACCAACAAAATACCGCTTAGAAAAGTACCGAAAAACATGAGTAATTATCCCGTATCCATCAATGCGGAAATGGAGGAAGTTGTAGACTTGATTATGAAGCAAAACTTTGTTCCCGTAGTGGATGATCAGGATATTTTTGTGGGCATCATTACCCGAAAATCCGTAATGAGTTACTTACGAAACATTGCAGGAAAGGATATCGGAAATCTGGATAATTTACGTTCCGTATCAAGTATGTAATTTTTCCATGCATGTAATTTTCCAAAGGGAAAAATAGATGCAATTATTTTGGGACAGGAAATGAATCCGATGCTGGTAATCGGAAGAAAAGCAGGTGAGAATATGGAATTCAGTGAAAAAAACAAAGGTTTTTTTATTAATGATTACAGTGAAGGGGCCCATCCGGAAATTTTAAAGCGACTCAGTGAGACGAATTTCCAGCCGGAAGAAGGCTACGGAGAGGATGTTTTTACCAAGCAGGCCAAGGAAGAAATCAAACGGCTCTTAGGGAAGAATCATCACTCACAGGTCCATCTGGTATCCGGAGGAACCCAGGCGAACTTAACCACCCTGGGGATCATGCTAAAACCCTATGAATCCGTAATTGCACCGGCGACTGCCCATATTGCCGTACATGAAACCGGAGCCATTGAAGCCACCGGTCATAAAATCAATACCGTTCCCACGGAAGACGGAAAAATCACACCGGCTCAAATCCTGGACGTTCTGGAGGAGCACGAGGACGAGCATATGGTCCTGCCCCGGGTGATCTACATTTCCAACACCACGGAGGTGGGAAGCTGTTATACCAAAAAAGAATTACAGGAACTTCGGGCCCTGGCCGATGAGCAGGGACTGAAAATATACCTGGACGGCGCTAGAATCGGTTCCGCCTTAATGACGAAAAGCAACGATTTAACCCTGGAGGATTTAGCCGAGCTTACCGATGCCTTTTATATCGGGGGGACAAAAAACGGTGCCCTGTTGGGCGAGGCCATTGTCCTTAATAACCGGGAGCTTCAGGAAAACTTCCGCTTTGCCATTAAACAGCGGGGAGGCCTGATGGCCAAGGGAAGAGTGCTGGGACTGCAGTTTGCCGCCCTCTTTGAAGGAGATTTATTCTTTCAATTGGCCACCCATGCCAATGAAATGGCGGACATTCTTCGGGAGGGGATCCACTCCGAGGGATATAAATTCTTAGTGGAAACCGAAAGCAACCAGCTCTTTCCCATCCTGCCGGAACCCCTGATCGAGGAGCTGGAGAAAAAATACGTTTTTTATCGTTGGAAAAAAATAGACAATCACCATACCGCCCTGCGTTTGGTAACATCCTGGGCCACGGAAAAAGAAAAGGTGGAAGCCTTTTTAAGAGATCTAAAGGCGTAAACCGGAATCAGGGAACCTTCCGGGATCAGTCCTCAACAAGAGGGACCCGAAGGTTCACCGACTGCCTTAACATCCGAGAGACAGAATTAAAGGAGATGAATACATGAAATTTTCAACTTTACCTCCGAAGGGTACCTTTGATGTGACCCCGGAGGAAATGGAGCTTCGAAGCTGGATGCAGGATACCATTAAAAATACTTATAAAGAACACGGATTTACACAAATTGAAACACCCAGCATCGAAAACCTGGATCTGTTAACCAACAGTGAAGGAGGAGAAAATCTTCAGATGCTTTTTAAAATTCTGAAGCGGGGAGACAAATTCAGTCCCGAAGAGATCAACGAAAACACCACGGAAAATGATCTCTGCGACCTGGGACTCCGGTTTGATCTTACCTTGCCCCTTAGCCGGTTTTATGCCAATAACCGAAACGATTTACTGAATCCTTTTAAAGCTTTTCAAATGGGCTATGTATGGCGGGCGGAAAAGCCGCAAAAAGGACGATTCCGTCAATTTACCCAGTGCGATATCGACATTTTAGGGGACGACTCCGTCTATGCGGAAATCGACTTGATCTTAACCGTCACAAAAGCCCTGAAACGACTGGGTTTTGACGATTGTACCGTAAAGGTCAATGACCGGAGACTTCTTCGGGAAATGGTACAGCGATCCGGTCTTCCTGCCGAGGAGTTTGCCACCCTTTGTATTACCTTGGATAAAGCGGATAAAATCGGAAAAGACGGGGTCTTGAGAGAACTGTTGGAAAAAGGTTTTGATGAGGCCCCCGCAAGAAATCTTTTAGAGCTGTTGGAGACCATTAACGAAGAGGGATTGGAAGCCTTTGAAAGTGAAGAGGCCAAAGACCTTCAGCGATTGATTGATAATGTGAAGGATTACTACCCCATCGAATTTCAGCCCACCTTGGTTCGGGGCATGGGATACTATACCGGTCCGATTTTTGAAATTGAAAGTCAGGACTTTAAAAGCTCCATCGCCGGAGGGGGCCGATACGACGATTTACTTTCGAAATTTCAAAAGGATTCCCTACCGGGGGTAGGGGTATCCATCGGCTTCGAACGGATTTTTGCCATCCTTTGGGAAAAGGATTTCATTATTCCGGAGCAGCCGAAAAAACGGGCCTTGATCTATACCACCGAGGAAGATCTGCAAAAGACCGTGGCCTTCGCCGAAGCCCTTCGGGACCGTGGACAGATTATATCCATGGTACGGGCCTTCAACAAGCTGGGCAAAAAAATCAAACAACTGGAAAACAGCGGTTTTGATGATGTGCTGGTGGTTCGGGAAGATACGGTTCTGGATGATCTGCTGCATTAGAGAGTAAAAAAGCTAGCGAATACAAAAGCAGATACTTAATACCGGAAAAGATTCAAAATACAAAATGATCAACATCAGAGACAAAGGACCGATGGCTTCGGATTCTTTGTCTTTTTTTACAGGAGGCAGACATGGAAGCGAGAAAAAAACGAATTGAGGAGTTGGATATCCTTCGGGGATTTGCGTTATTCGGGGTATTGTTGGTCAATATGACAATGATGCACACCAGCCGCACGGGTTTTAGTGTGTCGAGAATGGGCCTGGAAGGAATCAACCGGTTATCCGCCCTGGGGATTGAAATATTTTTTCAGGGGAAATTCTACACGATTTTTTCAATTCTTTTCGGCCTGGGATTTTATCTGTTTATGAACCGACGGGAGACGGATATGAGGCCTTTTTTTCTACGTCGAATGATTCTACTGCTGATTTTCGGAATCCTCCATATGGTAGTGGTTTGGCACGGGGATATTCTCCATACCTATGCCCTGATTGGTCTTGTACTCTTCTGGCGGCGGGATAAAAGCGAGGAGGGGATCCTTCGGGGAGCGCTGCTATGGCTGTTGATTGCAGCCCTCCTTAACGGGGCTTTAACCGCTATGATTGAAGCCCCGGAGCTGTACCGTTCCATGGTAACCTCAACGATGATTCCCTATGCCGATGAAATCTACAGTCAGGGGTCCTATTTCAGCCTCCTTCGTTACCGCCTGGTTCATGAAGTACAAAGCGCTCCGGTGGACCTGCTGTTTATCCTGCCAAAAATCCTGGGGCTGTTTTATATGGGATTTTACCTGGGACGGAAACAATTATTCCAAAACCTTGAGCGCTATCGGAGCCGGATCAAAAAGACTTTTCAAATCTGTGCTGCGGCCTCCATTGTGTTTATTGTCATGCTTCTGCTGGTGGAGCCCTATACCGGAGGTTTGGTCCCTTACTATGCCTTTGCCTTCCTTGAAGGATTTCTGGGGGATATGCTTACCCTTACGGGCAGTGCTTTTTACATGTCGGGGATTCTTTTGCTGCTGGGTTATCGGGGATGGAAAAAAGTGCTGAACCCGTTAAAGCACATGGGGAAAATGGCGCTGACCAATTATCTGGTCCAAACCGTCTTTTGGAGCTTCGTCTTTAACGGATACGGCCTGGGGCTTTATGGACAACTGCCCTACTGGAGTTTTTTCCCCTTAGCACTGATATTCTTTTTACTTCAGATCCTATTCAGCAAAATCTGGTTAAAACACCGGCAAAACGGTCCCATGGAAGCTCTATGGCGACGGTTTACCTACACCGGGTAAAAATACGGTCCTATGGATTATGCACGAAGCGTTGGGTATTTTTTCTGTAATCGAAAAATCCATTATAAATCGGGAGAAGTTCACAGTCAGTTCATAAATCCGTGGTAAGATACAGATATAAAGAAATTACCTTAGGGGGGGATAATATGTTTAACATACTGATCACCGAGGATGATAAGAACCTACAAAGACTGATGGAGGCCGTTTTAAAACGGGAGGGTTATCGGGTATTAAAAGCGGAAGATGGAGAAGAAGCCTTAAGGGTTTTGGACAGGGAACATGTGGATTTACTGATTACCGATATTATGATGCCCCGATTGGACGGCTACCGATTAACCGATGCGTTAAGGGGAGCCAAGTACGATCTGCCGATTTTGATGATTACCGCAAAGGAATCCATGGGAGATAAGAAAAAGGGCTTCACCCTGGGGGCCGATGATTATATGGTAAAACCCGTGGATATGGATGAAATGCTCCTTCGGGTTAAGGCCCTTCTTCGAAGATCAAAAATTCAGAGCGAACGGAAACTGAATTACGGCAATATTGGACTGGATTGGGACCGGCTGGCCCTGGAGGAAAATGGAAAAATAACGGAATTACCGAAAAAGGAATTTCATTTGCTGTTTAAACTGTTAAGTTATCCGGGGAAAATTTTTACCCGGCAGCAATTAATGGATGAGATTTGGGGACTGGAAGCGGAGTCCGATGAACGGACCATTGATGTGCATATTAAACGATTGAGAAGCCGCATCGATAATATTAAAGAATTTGAAATTTTAACGGTTCGGGGACTGGGCTATAAGGCGGAGAAAAAATGTTGAGAAAAATCGGAGTAAAGCTGGCACTGATGTTTATTGCCATTATTATTCTCTCTTCGGGACTTTCCTTCCTAGCCTCCACGGTGCTTTCCCCCAACGTGCCCGGGGAGCTTCGGAGAAATCATGGGGAAATTGCCAATGCCCTGTTGGAACTGGAAGATAAAACCGAACTTACCATAGAGGAAATGATTGAAATCACCTCCACCTCCATGCATCAGGTGCGAAGCCTTGAAAACGTGGATCTTCAGCTTGAGGACTCTGAGTTTCAAGCCCTGGAAGAGGGAGAGACCATTTATCGAAGAGACGGAAGAATTTTCGGATTGAAAGCATACGTGATGGTTCAGCAACAGGTGCTGGAAATCGGACTGCAGCCCGACAGTTCCCTGTTTTCCTTTACGGCTCTTCGGGTATGGGACGCCCTGGCCTTTTACATTGCCATCGGGATCATCCTGACCATGGTGTTGACCAAAAGAGTGGTCCGCCCGATTATACGATTAACGGAAGCGACCCGAAGGGTGGCTACGGGAAACTTTGATATAGAACTGGAAGTTCGAAGCAATGACGAGATCGGCCTGCTGACCGAGAACTTTAACCGCATGGTAAGGGAACTTCAAAATATGGAAGTGCTTCGTAAGGATTTTATCAACAACGTATCCCATGAGTTTAAAACTCCCATGGCTTCCATCAAGGGTTTTGCCAATTTGTTAAAGGACCCGGATATGACCGAGGAGGAGCGGCGGGACTATTTGGATATTATCGTTTATGAAACCGATCGTCTGGCTCATTTATCCTCAAACCTGCTGAAGTTATCAAAATTGGAAAATCAGGAAATTCCCGAACTTGGGGAAACCTTCTCCCTGGACGAACAGATTCGAAGAGCCGTCCTTTTGCTGGAAGGCAAGTGGCGGGAGAAAGATTTGAATTTTGATATTGATATGGAGAAAATGACCTTTCAGGGCAGTGAAGAGTTGATGCAGCAAGTGTGGCTCAATCTCCTGGGAAATGCCATTAAATTCTCAAATCCCCAAGGGATGATAAAAATTAACGGGGTATCGGAAAAAGACCGGCTGATCATTGAAATTAAGGATCAGGGCATCGGTATGAACCGGGAGACCGCCAAAAGGCTCTTTGAAAAATTTTATCAGGGAAATGCCTCCCACAGCAGTGAAGGCAGCGGCCTGGGGCTTCCTCTGGTAAAGCGGATCATAGAAATCCACAAGGGAACAATCACCGTAAAGAGTGAAATCGGAGAAGGCAGCACCCTTAGAATTGAAATTCCAAAGGAATCGGAGGAGATATAGATGGAAAAGCTGGAAACGAAAAAAACCTATTTCCTGGGAACCGATATATGTAACAATGAGGGAAGGAAGCTGTTAAAGTTATATGAGTTTGCTTTATATCAAATGCAAACCCGGGTGCAAACCCTTCAGGAGGAATTATCCGGCAGCAACAGCTATAATCCCATTGAACATGTAAAAAGCCGTTTGAAAACCTGGCAAAGCGTGGTGGATAAATGCAAGCGAAAAGAAGTGGCTTTAAACCGGGAGAATATCCATCGGCATGTACAGGATGTGGCGGGGGTCCGGCTGATCTGTTCCTTTCGATCGGATATTTACCGATTAGCGGGAATGCTGATGCAACATCCGGACCTGGAAGTGATCGAGTACAAGGATTACATCGAAAATCCCAAGGCCAACGGATATCAAAGTTTTCATCTGGTCCTGGAAGTGCCGGTCTTTCTGACGGACCGTATTGAACGGATTCCCGTCGAAGTTCAGATTCGTACCGTGGCCATGGACTTTTGGGCAAGTCTCGAGCATAAAATCTATTATAAGCAGAACGTAAAGAATGTACCTGCCACCTTGACCAAGGACTTACAGGAGGCGGCAAAGCAAATTACGGATCTGGATGAAAAAATGGAAAACATCTTTAAGAAAATGCAGGACTTGAAAATCTTGGATTTTGACAACTAAGGGAAAATTTCCGGTATATTTTTCCCGTTTTCCCTCCCTGTGACACATAATATTCACATTTATCGCGTATAATGTAAGACGCGGGGATATTGAGCTTGAAAAATATTCGAGCGTCAAAAAATACCTGAGCTCTAAAACTATTGTGGAGTTGATAATAGAGTAAATATAGACTGCGATTGTCCTGGGGAAACTATGGGAAATT